>JALWON010000208.1 GCA_027083475.1 Sulfurimonas sp. | reverse complement strand
ATGAGGAGGCTCCTTGTGATTCTAGTCCCGCAAAAGTCCAAATGAAATGAGTAAATTGGACTTTTCTTGATGAAGTATGAAACAAAAGAAAAGCCTTGATGCTCCCTAATATAGGGAAATTTAGGCAATTTGAGACGATTTGATAAAATATGAAAAAGGATGAAAATGGAGTGTGAATTCCCAACTGTAAATTCAAATATGGATGAAGTAAAAGAGATTTTTGAGAATGTGAAAACTATAGCTGTACTTGGGTTATCACCTGATGAAAGTAAAGATAGTAATAGAGTGGCTACTTATTTACAGAGTGTTGGGTATAAAATAGTGCCTGTTTATCCTAAGGGAGAAACGATTTTAGGGGAAAAAGTGTATAACTCCTTAAAAGAGATTCCTTTTCCTGTTGATATGGTCAATATTTTTAGAAAGCCAAAAGCTTTAGATATGATTGCGGATGCTTGTATTGAACGTGGTGATGTAAAAGTTTTTTGGGCTCAAAAAGGTATAGTAAATAACGAAGCAGCACAAAAAGCAAAAGATGCAGGAATGCAAGTGGTGCAAAACCAATGTACTATGGTAGATTATAAGTCTATATTTGAGAGATAAATTGATACATTTTAAAAAGATTGAGGATGCTCAAAAACGGATTGAAAATGTGGTGATGAATACACCATTTTCTTTTGCACCCCATTTGAGTGAGCTGACAAAATCAAAGGTCTATCTTAAAAAAGAGAATCTCCAAAATACAGGTGCATTTAAGTTGCGTGGTGCTTACAATAAGATTGCAACACTCAGTGAGCAAGAGAGAATTTCTGGAGTGGTTGCAGCAAGTGCAGGAAATCATGCACAAGGTGTAGCATTTTCTGCTGCAAAGTTTGGTATAAAAGCTGTGATAGTGATGCCAGAATCAACACCACTGACAAAGGTAAATGGTGTCAAACATTATGGTGCAGAAGTTATCTTGCAAGGTGCAAATTATGATGAAGCATATGCTTATGCTTTAGCATATGGTGCAAAAAATCAGCTTACATTCGTACACCCTTTTGAAGATGTAGAAGTCATCGCTGGGCAAGGAACAGTAGCACTTGAAATTCTTGAGGTTGCCAATGATTTAGATGCTGTAGTTATTCCTGTTGGTGGTGGTGGTTTAATCGCAGGAATGGCAAGTGCTATTAAAGCAAAAAATCCAAATATAGAAGTGATTGGAGTGAGTGCTTTAGGGGCACCTGCATTTAAACAATCTTTTGATCTGAAAAAAACTGTTGATTCTACAAATGTACGTACAATTGCAGATGGTATTGCTGTAAGAGATACTTCAGAGATTACACTTTCACATGCCCTTGAAGCGGTCGATAGAATGATTTGTGTAGATGATGAAGAAATCGCGAGTGCTATTTTATTTTTACTTGAGCGACAAAAATTAGTTGTTGAGGGGGCTGGTGCTGTCGGTGTTGCGGCACTTTTACATCATAAACTTCCCCATTTAAAAAACAAAAAAGTAGCAGTTGTACTCAGCGGTGGAAATATGGATGTGACACTGCTCTCTGTCATTATAGAAAAAGGTCTTTTAAAATCTGGTCGTAAAATGAAAGTGACAGTCACTCTTGTTGATAAACCTGGTTCTTTAAAACGATTTACAGAAATTCTTGAAGAACTTAATGCAAATATTGTCCATATCGCTTATGATAGAACTTCTATTTCGCTCGATTATGGGGATGCAAATGTAACTGTTCACATGGAAACTAAAGGCAAAGAGCATCAGGCCGATATATACCGAGCACTTAAAAATGAAGGGTATTTGAGGGATTAAGCAGATGGAAGCCATTAAGACAATAGATATTAAAAAGCCGATTATTTTGCTGAAAATTTTAGATAATGATAGATTGTTGGTGATAGATAATGAAACAACAATCCGCTACTTGGGTTTATCTGAGTATGATTTGAAATCTGGATTTAAAGTAAAAATTGCACATGAAAGATATAAAACCAACATGGTTTATTCGAGTAATGATGGACAATTCCTAGCAACAGCAAGTGCAGATTGTAGAGAGTCAAGACTCTATAATCTCAAAACTAAAAAAGCAATTGCAAAAGTTGATAGGCATCAGGGTGAAGTCTCTTGTGTGGGTATTTCCCCAAATGGTAAATATATGTTTTCTGGTGGAGATGATGGCAAAACATTTGCAGTGGATATAAAAACAGGAAAGCTGATTTTCACACTTCCTGCACATGTTGATACGATTAATGATATCTCTTTTAGTCCTAATTCAAATTGGGTGGCAACTGCGAGTTACGATAGAAAAATATCTTTATACAATATTGCAACAATGACTCCTAAAAATAAATTAAAAGCACATGCTGCACCTGTGATGAAAATTCTTTTTTTAGGGCATAACAGAATTGCAAGTGCTGATAAAAATGCAAAAGTTATTATTTGGGATATTTATGAAGGTAAAGTCCTTGAACGACTTAATGGTGTACATGATGATGTAACACAAATGACAACTGATGCAGAGAATAAATTCTTATTTTTAGGCACACAACTTGGGTATATTCTTCTCTACGATCTCAATACCTATGAACTCTTGTCTGAAAAATATATCAAATTGAAATCTGCTATTACCGCCTTGGCGTTTAACTCACAGAAAAATGAGTTATTAATAGGCACAGAAGAGGGTAATTTTCATGTATATGATATATATGAAGGTGAAAAAGAACTTGCGGAGTTGTTAAAACGCAAAGCTTTTAATGAAATACAAAAAGCAAAAGAGCTCAATCCTGTTTTAGCCTATACAAAAATCTTTGATTTAGTGGCTAATATGTGGGAAGTTACACTCAAAAAAGCAAGACAGTATTTACAAAAGGGTGATAAAAAAACAGCACTCTCTCTCTTTGAACATTTTAAACATATCCCTTCTAAAAATAAAATTATACAAAAAGTTTTACTAGAGTATGAAGAGTTTCCAAAATTTGAAGCATTTGCAAGGGAAGGGAAATTACCTCTTGCCTATGGATTTACGATTAAATACCCCTCATATAAAGATTCAAATATTTATAGAGCCTTAGAAAAAAATTGGCAAAAGGCTTTTGTGCAGGCAGAAAAATATGCTTTGCAACCAAGAGGTACAGAGCAAGCAAAAGCCATTTTAGCACCTTATAGGGGAATTAGTGAAAAAACAAAATTAATTCAAGATCTTTTAACCCAAGGGGAAGTTTATAAACGCTTTCGTGTTGCTGTCGCCCAAAAAGATTTTAAGTTGATTTTTGAGCTTGTCAAACAGCATCCATTTTTAAAAGAGTTCCCAGAATACACCACTATAATGGATTATGGCGATAATCTCTATATCAAGTCGCAAGAGTTAATTGCTGCGGGAGACACACTTTCTGCTATTAAAATGCTTCGTATCTTACAAGATTATGATGATTTTAAAACAGAAGTAAAAGAGTTAATGCGAGATATTGAGAAAAAACAGCAGTTCTTTAATGCAATTAAAAATCAGGATATGGTCTTGGCATATAATCTCTTAGCGGTGACAGAAGAGTTATATGATACCAAAGATGGAAAAAGATTACATGAAGAGTGGCTTGAGGACTTAAATAAAGCCAATGTGCAAGCAGTTGCTGGTAATTCAAGTGGTGTGGCACTTGCATTAAAAAAATATATGAAAATTGATTCAAAATATAGTGCTATTGGAACTGTATTTGGTTTATGCTATATGACACAGCTAGAAAATGCCATGAAAGAAAAGCGTGATCAAGCAACAATAGAGAATGGTATTAAAAATTATATGCTCTCTTTTGGTCGGCAAGAGCAAATAGAAAATTTGTATCACATATTTAAAAAGCGTTATCCTGAGTCTAAACTCTCACTCGATAACCTTACACAAGGCTCGCTTGCGATGTGGCGACCAAAAATGATAGTAAATTCAATCTTAGATTAGATTGACTATCATCAATTAACTTCCTCTTTAACCTCCTTTATAGCTACTTTTTCCTATAATTAGCGAATTTTAAATTTATAAATTATAGAGGAGACTTTTCATGCAAATAAGCGGTGCACAAATGGTTATTGAAGCTTTTATTGCTGAGGGTGTAGACACAGTTTTTGGCTACCCTGGTGGGGCAATTATGAATGTCTATGATGAAATATACAAACAAGATGGCTTCGTACATATACTTAACCGTCACGAGCAAGCTTCTGTTCATGCAGCAGAAGGGTATGCAAAAGCAAGTGGAAAAGTCGGTGTAGCAATGATTACTTCAGGTCCTGGTTTTACAAACGCAGTGACAGGTTTAGCAGATGCTTATATGGATTCTATTCCTTTGGTTGTTGTCTCTGGGCAAGTCCCTATGAGTCTGATTGGAACAGATGGTTTTCAAGAGATAGATGCTATTGGCATTAGTCGTCCGTGTACAAAACATAACTATTTGGTGACTGATGCAGCAGATTTACCTCGCATACTCAAAGAGGCATTTTATATTGCTCGTAGTGGTCGTCCAGGTCCTGTGCATGTGGACATTCCAAAAGATGTAACCGCACAGATTGCAGAGTTTGATTATGATGTGGCTTTAGAGCTTGAGACATATAAACCGCATACAAAAGGAAATCCTCGTCAGATTAAAAAAGCCATAGAAGCTATCGCTGCAGCAAAGCGTCCTCTTTTTTACCTTGGTGGTGGTGTGATTAATGCAAACGCAGCGGAAGTCGTGCGAGAGTTTATTCATAAAACGGGCATTCCAACGGTTGAGACATTTATGGCTCGTGGTACACTTGCACATGATGATGATTTACTTGTGGGTATGCTTGGTATGCATGGTTCTTATGCGGCAAATATGGCTATGAGTGAGACAGATTTAGTCATCGGACTTGGGGCAAGATTTGATGATCGTGTGACAGGGAAACTCTCAGAATTTGCCAAAAATGCAGATGTTATTCATGTCGATATTGACCCTGCATCTATCTCGAAACTTGTCAATGCTGATTATCCGATAGTGGGTGATGTGAAAAATGTTGTGAGTGACATGTTAGAGCATGTAGAAAAAATAGATGCTGAGAATTATGAGTCATGGAGAGAAACAATTGCAAATTTTGCAGAGTTACATCCACTGACTTTTCATGAGGACTCTGAGAGAATAAAACCACAGTGGGTTGTCAAGCGTGTGGGTGAGCTTTTAGGTGATAGTGCAAACATTAGTACAGATGTTGGACAACATCAGATGTGGGCTGCACAATTTTACCCATTTACGCGTGCACGTCAATTTATAAGTTCTGGTGGACTAGGAACGATGGGCTTTGGTTTTCCTGCAGCCATAGGTGTCAAAGC
>JALWON010000207.1 GCA_027083475.1 Sulfurimonas sp. | reverse complement strand
ATTCTCATCTCTTAAAAATGCTTCTAAGTTTTCGCTACTAAAGTTCAAGGAGTCAATTACTCCCTTGGGCTTCATCAGGCTTTTTACCTAATAATTTATTGAGGTAATTTTCTGCTCTTTTGATATTATCTATCGTTTGATTTAATCTTCGCTCTTTGTGTCTTCCCGTGTTGGTGTCGTTTGGCTTCCATACTTCTATGAGTTCTATACCTTGCTTTTTTATCGTCCTAAAATATTGGTTAGAATTACTCGCAAACATATCATTGGAAGATAAAGCTTTGCCCTCTAGCAATAAAGTGAGTATAGTTATCATGTGTGTACTCTTTTGTAATGCTTCACTCATTTATGCCACCTTATCAAGCAAACCAGCTTCATAGTTGATTGACTCTTTAATGCTCTTAAATGCTTCATGATACTCTGCACCGTATGCTATTGCATCTCTTAGTAGGTTTATAAGCATCTCTTCGATGTACTCTACTTTTGCAACTATTGCACCGCTAAAAATATCTCTTGCAACTTTTGCACCTTTTGGCTTTTTGAGTCCTAAAGATTTATAGACTAAGTTTGTAAGCTTGATGTAGTAGGGGCATTGATTGGCTTTGTAGGTTTCGGCTCTTTGTTCCTCTGCATACTCACAAAACTCTTTTATTGCATCAGTGAGATTATTTCGTGTCTCTACCGCTTCGGCTCTCATAAGTAACCATACTTCATTAGCTTTATTTGCTTTAGCTGTTGCATCTGCTACAAGCTTATCGTTATGTACCTCTTGGAGTTTTTGCCTTATGTACATGTCGCATTTAACCGCAAACTCTACATTAAGCCATCTTAGGAAAAAAATTACAATATCACTATGTAAATATGTTCCTCCATATCTTCCTTTTTTTGAAAATTTTAAGCCTTTTTCATTAGTTTTAAAGTCCCCCTTTTGTATGACTTTAAAAAGTGCTTTTTCATACTCTAAAAAGTTTTGAGTCTTAAAAAACTTTTCAAGCTGTCTTCTATCTTTTCCGAATTGTTTTGCTAAATGGGTTGCATTCACATAAAGCACCTCATCGCTAATTAAATTTGAAATATCTATGATTAAATCTTTACCATGTAGTGTTATTAGGTCGATTGTTTTCATTAGGCTACCTTTACCACTGCATGACTCTCCAGCCACTTATCAAGCTCTAATCTATCGTAACGGATAAATCTACTGCTTAACTTAGAGTAGGGTATCTGCCCTTTCATTCTCATAGTTGCTTGGGTTTGTTTAGCTATTGCATAGCCACCCTCATTTGTTGGTTTTGCTACATCATCAGGCGTGAGCCATCTTGATAAAATACTCATAAAGTACTCCCGTGCTTTGATTAGCTTTCTCAAAGGCTTGTTTGAATTTACGAAATCGTTAAGGGAATTATGGGGTATTTTTGAAGTTTTAACAATATGTATTTAATGACTATGCAATAAATGGGATTACTTCAATCCATGTAAATAAAGGGGGTTATTATAAAGAGATTTTAGAGAGTATGTTTTATTCCAGTTAAATAATCTTTGTATCTTTGCTCATCTATGTACTCTTTTGCTATTGCATAATATTCTTCTAATGAGTGGAAACCATCAGGAGAAATATTTTTGACTTTTTGCCAGTAGCGATTTATTTCTCCAGTAATATAATCATTAGTTAGTATATCAGCTCCTAAAAGCTCATTCACTTTTTTACAGTCGTATATGAAAAGCACATCTGCTAATCTTCCGCTTATTGGTTTTGGGCTTTTTGTGTCTTTGTAGATGCTACACCTATTTAAATTACAACTAAATACCTCATGTTCCTCTCCTAATAGTTCATGAGCATTTTTAAAATCATCAGGGTTGCTGTCAAAATCATTTTTTAGCATTGTTACATAGTCGATTATTTCATCAAGTGGTTTAGTTAAGTCAAGTTCGGCATAAATCCTTTTATTTCTGTTATCATTTAAAATGCTTTCTATTTCGTGCGGTAAAGTAGAATAATGAACAATTGTTTTGTCAGATTTCCAGCCAGCTTCATTTAATGAATTTATAATATCTTCTTTTTCTTTGTCTGTCAAAGGAAATTCTAGTCTGTCAGCTTCCATTATTTCATCTAAGTTAAAACTCAATAATTCTTCATAAAAATAATTAAGTCTTTCTTCACTTAGTGCATTTTTTAATACATTTATTTCTAATTCATGCTCAACAAAATATTCTTTATTTACATTTTTATACAAAAATTCGTCAAATGTGGACATTTTTAATTGTATAAAATACTCTGCAATATTTATATTTATGCTGTTCAGTGAAATATACAATGCTTGTTGTCTCAATATGTTTTTTCTCCCATCTTCAATAATATCGGCTACAATATTTCCATTTCCTTTGTTGGGATTTCTAAAAAAACATTCAAGAGTAAAATAATATGCTATTCCATATTTATTGTTTTGTAAAAAAGAACTCTCTAAATTTGTATATACTTCATTATCTCGTTTATAAACTTCTAAATCTGTAATTTGTTTTCTAAGTTCTATTGTCTTTTTACTAGGTCTTGCCATTATATTACCTCAACATTTATTATATTTTCTAACTGCTTATTAGCGTCTTGTGAGCCTTTTAAATGGTTAATAGTACGATAATATTCGTCCACTGTTTCGGCTTTTGTATGCCCTAAAGACGCACTCAAAACTGTTGCCGTTGTTCCCGTTTCTCCTAAAGCTGTTACTAATATGTGCCTAAAGTAGTGCATTGTGAGTTCTTCTATCTTTGTATCTTCTTTTATTTTCATAAGTTGCTTTCTAGGAGAGTGTAATTTATAGCCAGTAATAGGAGATTTAAATACTATCCCTTTTGTGTCTTGTATTTCAAGGAGAGGGGCTTTAATGACTATTGGTAAGTCGTAAGTTTGGTCAATGCTTACTTTGTTGTTAATGGAACGTATAGTGTACTTATTACTATCGAGTTCTATGTCGCACCACTCTAAAGACGCTATCTCGTTCCATCTTCTACCGAATAGTGCAAACATGAATAAGGCTCTATAAAATGGGTCATTTTTATATCTTGCTTGTATAGCGTTATAGAGGAGAGATATTTTTTCCGTTCCATTTGTTACTATCTTCTTTTGCTTCTTTTTTCTGTTGGGAATTGTAATAGGTGGAACTCTCTTCGTTAATGCTCCGTTACTATCTGCATATTCTAAAATAGGCTTTAGTGTTTGGAGAAGTACTTTTTCTATGCTTCTAATAGAACACCCGTTTTCATTCTGCTTACTGTAGCCTTTAGTTTCCATAGATTTTCTAATCTTGTTAATATCATTCTCTATGATTTTACTAACTTTTTTAGTACCTATGTGCGGTTTTATGTAAAGCTCATATAATCTTATTCGTGCTGTTGTCCATTGAGAGGGTGTACATTTATTCTCAAAATATTGTTCAGCTATAAAGTTGAGGTTTGTGTCAGGGTTAAATGGGTTTTCTATTTCTGTAAGCTTATTTTCTTTGTATAGCTCCGCTTCTCTTCTTGCTTCTCGTTTTCTTACTGCTGTCGTCCATGCCTTGTTATTATAGTCAATAGTTTTATAGTATTCTTTACCATTACTCTTAAATCTATAATGAAACTTTGTGTAGTCCTTGTTAGCTTTTAAGCCTTTTAACTCAACAACTGTATTTATAAATTCTTTAGGAACAGCAGACATAATCTCCCCCCCCAAAATAACATTCAATTCTATACCCCACTTTATACCCCACTTTTTTAAGTAGTTATTATAGCATTTTAAGTATTAATAGAAACGTTGTAATATTAAGAAGTACCTAAAATAGGGGTTTAGATACTTTAAGAAACAATAGCTAATAAGTTTGCGGTACCAGCGGTCACACGTTCGAATCGTGTCGGGCGCACCATACTTACAAAAAAACTACAACAATTTTACTTCACTTTTAAAATCTTGAATTAACCTTGCAAATGTCGCGGAATAGAGCAGTTCGGTAGCTCGTCGAGCTCATAACCCGAAGGTCGCAAGTTCAAATCTTGCTTCCGCAACCAATTCAAAAGTGCTTAGTTCTTATTTGCTATGGAATCGATACCACGGCTGTTTCATGCTAAAAGGTTACACAGCTTTTTAATATCACCTCCAATCATGCGGATAGCTTGAGGAAAGTTAATATAATTTTCTCTTCTTAGAACATTCATGGCGATGTTCCTTATTATTGAAAAGTTCGTTGGAGCATTACCTGTACGGATTAAAGATGCATCTTCGCCAAATGTCACATCTTTCACATAGTGCATAGATTCAACAGACCAGTGTGCTCTTATTCCAAAATTATATTCCTTAGCAGACATTTTTTTACTTGAAATATAAAAAGATGTTTCTAATGAAAATTTATCACTATTTTTCCAATAAGTTGAACGAGTAATTTTAACAATCTCTTGTATACCATGAAATTTATCTGTATTTATATTATAAAAATCATTATAAACTTCTACTTCACGAACTTCAAATCTATTACGATTAGGCTCTTGAATTTTGTTGTAGTCTATAGAATCAGAAATATTTGTATTGAAGATTATCTGCTCTAAGAGTTTTTTTGATTATCTTTAACTTGCACAACATAGTCATTACCGCTATCTTTGATAGCTTTTAATGTCTTTGTTTGGCAGTGAAGTGCATCTAATGTAATAATCATATCTTGAAGTGGAAACTCTTCCATCATCTCTTGAACCAAAGGTATCTCATTGCTTTTTGATGCTGTCTTTCTAGCGATAAGTATCTCTTTAGAATCACTTGCAAAAAATGAAACAAGGTGAGCAAGTTTTTTATCTTCTTCTTTTTGTTTCGTACCTTTTATTGCTTTACCATCTACTGCTATCCATTGGGAGTTAGATTTCTTCATATAAAATCTCATCCATCTAGTAAAAATATCTCCAAACTTTTTATGGTTAATCTCCATTAATACCCTACGTATGGTTGGGAAGGATGGTACTAATCGCTTTTCAATTTCAAGATACTCTATAATCTCATTTTTGTATCTCTGGGCAAAATCTCCAATAGCTCTATACCCTTGATAGCCACTCATTGTAGCCATTATGGTAATCATCAACACTACATCTATTTTATGTTGCTGTCCTTGTCCTCTTCGTTTGTCTTTTAATGTTTTTAGCTCTTGGCGTATATTATATTCTGTCATGCTTTATTAAAAGCATATTTTATTCCTTAGCATGAAACAGCCGTGACCAAAAGCCTTGAATAATATCGATTGGATCTATACCTGCATTTGATTGTGGGTATGGTAGATTTACACTTCTTAAATCGTCAATTATATTTGTAGTATCTATAAAATC
>JALWON010000206.1 GCA_027083475.1 Sulfurimonas sp. | reverse complement strand
TGAGTTCTTGCTGTTCTTCTTGGGAAATTTTTCCCACATAGAGCAGATTTGGTCTTTGTATCTCTTCAATACTAGTGACAAATTTTACAAAGACATTTTTATGATTAATTTGTTTGTTGGCATATTTCTCTTGCATAAATTTTGCAAATGCTTCATCTTTATAGACAACAATAAGAAAATTTTCATTTTTAGCAGGTACTTTGTACTTCACAAAGTGGGTTACTTTCCCAAGAACAGCAACCTTTATCTCACTCTCAGAACTGGCAGCACTCAAGATATGGGGAAGAAATATCAAAAAAAAAGCGAAAAGTATCTTCATAAATCTCTCCATATCGAAAATCACTATAGAACATTATATCATTTTTATTGGTTAAAAGAAGTTTAAAGTAGTCATACTGTAGGTAAATGTTTATCTACTCTAAAATCTTTTACTGTTTTAGTTTCATGCTTGTGACTTCTTCAAGTCATCTAGCAATTAGCAATTTTTGAGCCTATTTCTCGTTGGATTTACCCAATAATAAGAAAATTCAAAATCATTTTAAAAGTATTTTAAAACATTTTAATGTTAAAGTTAGATAATAGACTTCTTTCATAACCTAGATATACCTCAGAGGGTTAAAAAGAGGGAAGATAGTGCAAAACAAATTTTTATGCCTAGCCATAGCTAAGGGTAAAACATTTTTTTGTGCTAGGTTTCCTCTTTTTAACCCTCCCGTAGGGCACTTTATAGGTTATGAAAGAAGTCTAATTAATTATTAGGGTTTTACATGAGAAAATTACAATGGCTAGGGACACTCTCTATACTTACAGGAGGGATACTTTCCTTTAGTGGCTGTGGGGCAGAACTCAATATACCAGAGTATTCTAAAGCACCTTTAGCAAAAACATCATATATGCCATCAAAGTCAGAAATGCAAGGCATCAAAGCAAAAGTTATTATGATGCCTATAGATAACAATGAGATTGATGTAGCCCAACGAGCAAAACTTGGAAATAGCATGATTTCAAAAATCAATAGTGAATTAGCAGAAGAACACAGTGTCCAGATTGTAAAACGTGTAAAAAAATCAAGTTACTCTCAACTCCTTGCAAAAGAGGTAGCTGCATCAGAACTTTCTAAAGAACTTAGTACAGATGTGGGACAGGCTGATTTTATTATTACAGGGAAAATTAGTAATGCTACCTATGAACACTCTTTTACAGAGGGGTATAACTACGAATGTAAAGATAGTGACGGCAACAAAAGAACTTGTTA
>JALWON010000205.1 GCA_027083475.1 Sulfurimonas sp. | reverse complement strand
GGGGAGATGTGA
This sequence comes from Sulfurimonas sp., assembly GCA_027083475.1. Classification (GTDB taxonomy): domain Bacteria; phylum Campylobacterota; class Campylobacteria; order Campylobacterales; family Sulfurimonadaceae; genus Sulfurimonas. Next base: position 1,250 of record JALWON010000205.1, on the reverse strand, counting down.
ATCGAGTATTGCCACAACTGCCTGATAATCTGCGAGCAGATGTGTGGTTTTTGGATGGGTTTGCGCCGTCAAAGAATCCTGAGATGTGGCAGGAGATGCTTTTTAGTCAGATGGCTCGATTGAGTGGTGAGCAGACCACCTTTGCTACCTTTACCGCCGCAGGAATTGTACGGCGAGGCTTGCATGCGGCGGGGTTTGCGGTGCAGAAGGATAAGGGGTTTGGCAAAAAGCGGGAGATGCTATTTGGACACTTTGTGCCTGAGCAAGCTTCTTCCTATTTTAGTCAAACGCCTTGGTTTGCTTTGCCGTCTGCTTTGTCCGATGTGTTGCCGAAAACCGCTTTGGTGGTGGGGGCAGGGCTGGCGGGGACGACGCTGGCGTATGCCTTAGCCGAGGCGGGGTTTGCGGTCACGGTGCTGGAACAGGAGCCAACGCCTGCGGGGGCAGCAGGCAGCAGTGCATCGGGCAATGCGGCAGGGGCAATTCACCCTTTGGTGACGGCCGATTGGAATCTGCGGAGTCAGTTTTATCTGCAAGGCTATGAGGCGACTTTGCGTTGGCTAAAACCTTGGATTGAATCAGGTGAAGTGGAAGGCGATTTATCAGGCTTGGTGCAGCTGGCGGTGGAGCCGAAAATGCAGCAGCGATTGCAACAAGCGATAGAACGGGTGGGTTTGCCCGAGGATTTTGCTGTTTGGAAAACGGCAGCAGAATTAAAGGCATCGTTTGGTCTGGAGACGCCTTTTGATGGACTCTACTTTCCGCAAGCGGGCTGGGTGGTACCACGCAGTGTGGTCAATCGCTGTTTGCAACACCCGAATATCCAGTTGGTGACCGACTGTAAGGTGGAAGATTGGCAGCGAATGGATGAGGCGTGGCAAGTGAAGACGACGCAGGGTGTCTTTACGGCTTCGGTATTGGGTCTGACCACAGGCGCTTTGGCTGAGAAGGTGAATCAGCAATTACAAATGCCGATTCGTCCTGTGAAGGGACAGGTTTCTTCATTGGGTGCTGTGTGCGTGGCGGAAAAGGCACGAGGCATTCAACCTGTGGTGACGCATCGGGGCTATTCGGTGTGGAAAAGAACGGCACAGGGGGATTTAAACAGCTTAGTCACAGGCGCAACTTTTGAAGCCCCCGATTTGTCTAAAATCCCCAGTCCCGAGGCAGATGATGAGAATATGAAGATGCTATTGGAGGCCTTGCCAGCCAGTATAAAGCCTTGTGATAGGGTGTCGGGGCGGGTGAGC
>JALWON010000204.1 GCA_027083475.1 Sulfurimonas sp. | reverse complement strand
CGTCAACGTGGAACAAAAATCCACCCAGGTAAAAATGTTGGTATGGGAAAAGATCATACAATTTTTGCATTGATTGAAGGGACAGTTGCTTTTGAGCGTAAAGATAAAAAACGCCAACAAGTTTCTATTATACCTGCTGCATAATTCTACATATCTGAGCAAATTGCTCAGATAGTTTCCACTTCTCAGAGTGAAAAACTCTTTCACAATTTAGTAAAAACTTCAAATTACCAAAGAAAAATTAAAAAGGATAGCATTTGTTCACAGATAATGTTGAATTAACAGTCTCATCAGGAAAAGGTGGACAAGGTTGTGTTGCGTTTCGTCGTGAAAAGTTTGTACTAAATGGTGGTCCAAATGGTGGAGATGGTGGAAAAGGTGGTGACATCTGGTTTAAATGTGATAACAATACACATACCCTCTCTAAATTTCAAAGAAAAATGCACATAAAAGCAGAGAAGGGAAAACCGGGAGAAGGTTCTCGTATGAGTGGAAAAAGTGGCAAAAGAACGGTCATTATTGTCCCACCTGGAACACAAATACTTGACATGCAAACGGGAGAAGTTCTCTTTGATATGATTAAAGATGGACAAGAGGAGAAGTTTCTTGAAGGTGGCAAAGGTGGTTTAGGAAACTACCATTTTAGAAGCCCGACAAACCAAAGACCTACCTATGCACAGCCTGGTGAAAAAGGGCAAACACGAGAGATAAAACTTGATTTAAAATTGATTGCAGATATTGGTTTAGTTGGTTTTCCAAATGTTGGAAAATCAACACTGATTTCAACTGTCTCAAATGCAACACCAGAGATTGCCAATTATGAATTTACAACACTTACTCCAAAACTTGGTCAAGTAAACATTGGGGATTATGAGTCTTTTGTGATGGCAGATATACCGGGAATTATTGGTGGGGCTCATGAGGGGAAAGGTTTAGGAATCAAGTTTCTTCGCCATATTGAACGTACGCAGACATTGCTTTATATGATTGATTTAGCTTCATATAGAGATTTAAAAGAGCAGATTGAAGTACTTCAAAATGAGATTGCTTCTTTTAGTGATAAACTCGCACACTCAAACTATGCCATAGCACTGACGCGAGTAGATATTGTGCCGCCTGAAGAGATTAACGAGCTTGTAAATGGTTTTTTAGCACTTCTTGGCTTGGAAGCTTCTCAAAAAAATGAGTTTAATTTTGATGCAACGATGCCTTTTTATGTTCAAGATTCGGCAGATGCTTCTTTGGGGTATGACAAAACACAACCTTATTTAGTAGCACCTATCTCATCAGCTACAAATAAAAATATTGAAGCTTTAAAATACGCACTTTTTAATCTTGTGCAAGCACACCGAAAGTCTTAATATGCGAATTGTTGTTAAAGTTGGCAGTGCAGTTTTAACACAAGAAGATGCCATTGCATTGGAGAGAATGCAGGCACTTGTTGATTTTTTAGCAGAGCTGAAAGAGCATCACGAAGTTATTTTAGTCTCTTCAGGTGCTGTTTCAGCAGGCTACACACAACTCAAACTCGATAGAAATATTTTGCAAAACAAACAAGCCCTTGCATCACTTGGACAACCCGTGCTGATGAAAAAATATATGAAAAAATTTGCATCGCATGATTTACTCTGTTCACAAGTGCTTGTAACTTCTGCAAATCTCAGTAAAGAAGATGATATACAAAGAGTGCGTAATACAGTAGATACCCTTTTACACCATAATGTCATTCCTATTGTGAATGAAAATGATGCTACAGCAACAGATGAACTTGAAGTAGGAGACAACGACCAACTCTCCGCTTATATTGCAAAACACTTGAATGCAGATTTGTTGATAATACTCTCAGATATTGATGCTTATTATGACAAAGATCCACGTAAAGATACAAATGCATGTGTGCTCAAGGTTGTACATACGATTTCCAAAGAGGAACTCGCAAAAGAAGCGAGCCCTCATAATGTTTTTGCAACGGGGGGCATTGTGACAAAATTAAAAGCAGCAGAGTATCTTTTAAATGCAAATATTGATACATTTTTAGCAAGTGGCTTTCATTTGGATGATGTCAAAAGCTTTATACTCCACAATAATCATAAGGGTGGTACACTCTTTACAAAGGCAGAGCGTATATGAAAATAATTTTTATGGGAACCCCTGAGTATGCAGAAGTGATTTTAGCGAGACTCCTGCAAACAAAAGGTATAGATGTTGTCGCTGTCTATACACAACCAGATAAACCAGTAGGTCGTAAAAAAATTATGACACCCCCTCCTGTGAAAACACTTGCACAAAAACATGAGATATCTGTGTATCAACCGAGCAGACTCAAAGAGGAAGCTGTTGTAGAAGAACTCTTACAAATAGCGTGTGATTATATTGTCGTAGCGGCTTATGGGCAGATTTTACCGCGTGCTATTTTAGAACATGCCCCATGTATTAACCTGCATGCTTCTATACTGCCACAATACCGTGGAGCAAGCCCTATTCAGCAAACTTTACTCAATGACGATAAACAAACGGGTGTGACAGCTATGTTGATGGAAGAGGGTTTAGATACAGGAGATATTTTAAAAATAGTCTCTTTTGATGTGCCAAAAGATATGATGCTAGAGAGACTTTTTGAAAAACTTACACATCTTGCAGCCGATTTATCTGTAGATGTTTTGCAAAACTTTGAACAACTCACACCACAAAAACAGATAGAATCCCAAGCAACACATTGTAAAAAAATCACCAAACAAGATGGTTTAGTCAACTTTGAGGATGCCTATACAGTCTATAACAAATACCGTGCGTTTACTCCTTGGCCGGGTGTTTATTTGGAAAATGGCATGAAACTTAAAAAACTTGAACTTCTCGATAAGTGTGCCCTTGGAAAAAGTGGTACAATTATAGAGATTCATAAAGACAACATTGTAGTGGCTTGTACTAAGGGAGTGCTTCGTATTTTTTCTGTGCAACCGCCATCGAAAAAAGAGATGAGTATCATTGCATATATTAATGGAAAAAGATTAGGTCTTGACGATATCTTATCTTGAATCTGTTGATTCAACGCAAGACTATTTAAAAAAGTTGTTGCAAGAAAAACGAGTATCTGCTCCTTATGCAGTTGTTGCAAAAATGCAAACAGCAGGGAAGGGGAGTCGCAATAACAGTTGGATAGGTGTAGAAGGGAATCTTTTTCTCTCTTTTGCACTTGCTTTAGAGCACTTACCAAAAGATTTAAAATTAGCATCGGCTTCTATCTATTTTGCCTATATATTGAAAATGACATTAGCAGCAGAAAAGTCACAAGTTTGGTTGAAATGGCCGAATGATTTTTACATAGGTGAGCAAAAAATTGGTGGTTTGATAACACATATTGTCAATGATACCCTTGTTTGTGGTCTTGGATTGAACCTGCAAGAGAATGTTGCTGATTTTGCAAAATTAGATATTGCTATTTCTCAAGACTCCTTGTTGGAAAAATATTTTCTAAATCTTGAAAAAGCATTTTCATGGAAGCAGATTTTTAGCAAATATAAGCTAGAATTTTACAAGAATCAAGATTTTTCTACACACAACAAAAAAGAGAAAATATCATTAGGAGATGCATCACTTTTAGATGATGGATCAATTAGTATTAACAATGAGAGGATATACAGTTTAAGATGAGTGAAGTAATTGTAATTGCAAATCAAAAAGGTGGTGTTGGAAAAACAACGACTGCCGTAAACTTAGCAGCATCGTTAGCAGTCGCTGAAAAAAAAGTACTGCTTATTGATGCCGATCCTCAAGCAAACGCAACAACCTCTTTAGGTTTTCATAGAAATGATTATGAATTTAATATCTATCATGTACTCATCGGTGCAAAAAAACTCAAAGATATTATTTTAAAGTCTGATTTGCCTACGCTGCATCTTGCTCCATCCAACATTGGGCTTGTTGGGATTGAAAAAGAGTATTATGATACAGAAAATGCAAAGGGAAGGGAACTTGTGCTCAAACGTGCAATTGCAAATGTTGTGCAAGAGTATGATTATGTCCTCATAGATTCGCCTCCTGCCTTAGGACCAATGACGATTAATGCACTCTCTGCATCAAACTCGGTACTCATTCCAATTCAGTGTGAATTTTTTGCACTTGAAGGTTTGGCACAGCTTTTAAATACAGTGAAACTTGTGAGAAAATCAATCAATCCAAAACTTAAAATTAAAGGGTTTGTACCGACAATGTTTAGTTCACAAAATAATCTCTCAAAACAAGTTTTTGCAGATTTACAACAGCATTTTAAAACAAAACTTTTTAAAGATACAGAGAATGAATATATTGTCGTTCCTCGAAATGTAAAGTTGGCAGAATCTCCATCTTTTGGAAAGCCTGCAATTTTGTATGATGTGAAGTCGAGTGGGGCAGTGGCATACCAAAACTTAGCACAAGCAATAATCAAGTAAAGGAAGAGAGTTCGTGAAGAGTATGAAATTAGGGAGAGGATTAGATGCTCTGTTAGGTGAGATAGATGAAGCCTATGAAAATGAGGGTAGTCAAAAAGATTCAGTTTTAGAGATAGGGTTACAAGAGATTAAAGCAAATCCTTTCCAACCAAGAAAAAATTTTGATGAAGCCTCTTTACTTGAGTTGTCAGAGTCTATAAAAAATGATGGTTTACTTCAGCCTATCGTTGTGAAAGAGAGTATCGATGGATATATTCTTATTGCAGGTGAGCGCAGACTCCGAGCGAGTAAATTAGCAAAATTAAAAACGATTCGTGCGATTGTGCTCAATAGTGATGAAGATAAAATGCGCCAATTTGCACTTATTGAAAATATTCAAAGAGAAGAACTCAACGCTGTGGAACTTGCCTTTGCGTATCAAGAGTTGTTAAAACTGCATAACTATACACATGAGGAACTCTCATCGCTTATTCATAAGAGTAGAACACATATTACCAATACTTTGCGTCTTTTACAACTCTCAGAAAAAACACAAAAAGCACTTGTAGAGAAAAAGATTAGTGCAGGCCATGCAAAAGTACTTATTGGATTAGATGAGAAACAACAGCAACTCGTTGTCAACTCGATTGTTGGACAGAAGTTGAGTGTGCGTGAAGTTGAAGCGATGATAAAGGGAATGAAAACTGAAAAAACAGCGCCAAAGAAACAGAGTGCAACACAAAGCTATGACTTTTCTACACTGCAAGAACAATTTTTAAATTTAGGCTTTAAAGCGAAGGTGAGTAACAATAAATTTATTATTGAATTTGAGAGCGAAGCGCAGATTCATAACATGCTCAATTGGTTTTCTTAAAAATCTTTCACATTTTTAACATAGTTTAACTATCCTTTCAATTTAAAAGTAGTATAATGGCGCAACTTTTAGGAGGTGCTATGTTAGATATAAATCCGATACTAC
>JALWON010000203.1 GCA_027083475.1 Sulfurimonas sp. | reverse complement strand
GCTGTAAGCATAGAAGTATCTCTATCCATTTTAAAGACTTTCATCCCTAAAAATGTTCCGATGATAAATGTTGTTGAGAGCATGATAAGTGAAACAGTAAACCCACTCAAACCTACTTCCATAATTTGTTGGAATGTAATTCTAAAACCGTAAAAAACAATCGCAAAACGCAAGATTTTTTTCCCTGAGAATGTAATCCCTGTTCCCCACTCGCTTGGAATATGCTGGTGGAGTGTATTTGCATAAAAGATACCCATTACGATACCGATAACAAGTGGAGAAATTCCAAGTGCTTTGACTGGTGCTAGACCTGCTATCATTGTTGCTGCCGCTGCGAAAATTGCAACAAAAATGATACCAGAAAGCGTTCCTTTTCTATTTTCTGCTGAAAAAGCCATAAACTACCTTTGTATTAATATTATTTTAATTATAAAGTGCAATTATAGCAAAAAATTTATTTGACTTCTATATTGAGTCCTATTTTCACAAGAGAATTTGTAGAATTCTCTACTTTTTTAGCTGACTTTATCACTATTCTTCTTGTATCTATCAATTTTTCATGCACAAGATACTTTTGTATTGCCAAGACTCTATGCTGTGCTAATGCGAGGAGTTCGTCTTGTGAAACCTCTTGCATATCGGTGCATGCTTGAATAAGTGCCTCTAAGTATGCTCTATGAAAATTTGCTTTTTGTGTCTGTGTATGCATCTTCTCTTCTAAAGCAGCTAAAGAAGCCTCCTCTTTTGCTGTTTTATAAATCTCCTCAAGCATCGCCACATTCATTGCACTCTCATGCTCTTTTTCATTGCTAATACCACTTTTTTGCATCACAAGTGTAATCAATTTCTTTTTTTGTAGGGCAAGTCTATCTTGTTTTATATCATAGTGTGGTGTCAGCTCGAGCACTACTTTTGGTTTTTTACGCATCATTTTTGCAATATTGTCGATTTTTTCTCGCTGGGTTGGTGTGATTTTACTGCTTCCTGTTTCAAACTCGACATAAGAGAGTGTATCTCCATCAAGTCCCATCAGTGCACCTAAAAATCGAAATGGAGAAGTCACAGCCCGCACAATCAACTTCCCAAAAGTTTTCCATACCAAGGCACCATATTTAAAGTCAGGAGCATCCACATTTCCCTCCACTGGCATATCTATATCAATCACGCCATCACTATCTTCAAGTAACCCAATTACAAACCCCAAAGGCAGCTTTGTGACATTTGCATCACTGTTCTCTTTGCCCAATTTTATTTTTTGAATCACAATGTTATTGGCACCCAAAAGCTCAGAATTTTTAATCTTGTACCCTAAATCCAAAGAGAGTTTCCCCTGCGCTATCTCATACCCTGCAAAGCTCGCACTATAGCCACTCAAAGCGTGTAGATCTATGTTTTGAAAGTTAAAATTCAGATCCGTAAACTCTTTTGGATTTGCACTGTTAATACTCCCTTTGAGTTTCGTGGAGCCATAGGCATCTACCTCGCCATCAATGTCCACATAACTTGTCTCATTGCCATCATTTGAAATAGAATATATCGCCCCGTTTAAGTCATGTATATCTGTTTTAAATTGTAAAGGTATCGATAAATCTGCAAATTTTGCATTCCCATCCACAATATTCACTTTTGCAATTTTCACCGGAAATTGTGTTGTATTTGTCTCTGCCGTGGTATTGTTCTCACTTGGTTTGATGAGTTTTGCATAGTTCATCTCTTTGTTCTTATCTATAAGTGCATCAATATAAAATGATTTTAAATCCACCCTATCGACATAGAGTCTATTTGGATTGAGCTCAAAAGTAAAAGCACTCACATTCACATCATTGATTGAAAAAACAGGCAGTGCATTCCTGCTGTCATTTAAGAAAAAATCTTCTAACCAAACACTCCCCTCCAAACGTAAATCAGGGCTTTTTTTTGCAAGCTCATAGGCTGTTTTTGCGGCTAAAGAGAGTTTTCCATCGGCAACTTTGAGAAATGCCTTTTTTTGCACATAAGGGCTAAGACTCTGCAAAGGCAGTGTTGTTATCTTCAAGCTCCCTTTCTCTTTGAGGGGAGTGTGGCGGAATTGCCCCTGTGCGAAGAGTTTGCCTTGCTTATTGATACGAGAAGAGAGTCTATAATGCAACCAACTGTATTTTTTTGCATCGATGTTATAGGCATGAAAATAGATTCTATCGACTACCTGCTTCGCAGCAGGTGTCACGGTTTTGTCTTGAAAATCGACCTTTGCATTGTAAATGGCAAAGTGTTTGACAAGAAAAGAAAAAGGCTTGCTTTGCTTGCTTTTTTTCGCTTTTTTTAATTGTTTTGCAACAATTAAATCTTCAAAATTCATCCTTGCCTTTTTATCTAAAACAGCATAAATTTTCGGAGAGTAAAGAGAAACTTTTCCTATTTGCACGGCTTTGTTAGTTACATCTAAAGCAAGATCAGAAACCTTAAAAGCTTCTAAGGAGAGCACTCGTTTTTTGCTTTTACGCTCACTCAAACGCAAGTGCTTGAGACTTGCGTTTGTCTCGTTCACCGTAACAAGAAGCTTTGAATTGTGCTTTTTGAGCGTGACTTTTGTATCTAAATCTACACTGGCACTCTGAATCTTCACATTATACTTTTTCAAAGCAGACAATGCAAAAGCATCAATATAGGGACGGTAATGCACAAGATCAAAATTTTGACACTGCAGATGTGTTGTACTTTGCAAAACTTTATGCACAAGTGTTCCCTCTGCACGACACTTCAAACTCTCATTCAGAAGGAAATCGAGCTTATAACTCAGAGGTTTTTCGCCTGCGAAGCTTATCTCTTTTGCATGAATATTTAAAGTGTTGAGCTGTGTCACCACATGAGGAGAAATTGCACTGTCTTTAAATTTTGCAGAGACATTGTTGATTGCTAATTCCTGGAGTTGCACACTCCAAGGGTCTGCTTGTTTTTCGCCTTTATTGTTGGGATCCTGCACACTTTTCACTTGAAAATATTGGAGTAAATCTATCGCATTTTTTCTATTGCGTTGTGCATGAAGATGCAGCGTATCTACAGCTATTTTTTTGATACGCACTACTTGTTTGAAAGGGGCTACACTGGCATCAAAAAGGCTCAAATTATGCAATATCAGTATATCTTTATGCCCCTTTTTTGGTACTAAACGCAACTTTTCTATACTTGCATTGATATGATTTAAAAGTGTTGCATTGAAGTCTGCTGTATCAAGATGAAAATCTGCTTGAAAAGAGAGTTTTCCATCTGCAATTTCAAAATTGAGCATCTCTTTGAGATACTTCCACTCTGTGTAGAGTTTGTTAGATGTAAGATGCACTGTTGCATCTAAACGCAAAGGTGTAAGACCAAGAATCTTTGCATGAAGTGCAAGTGCTCCCCCATCTTCTAAAGCACTAAAAAAAGAGAGTGTTGTGCTGTTTACATCCCTATTTTTGGTGTCAAAATTTTTCAAAGAGAATGCTATGTCATGCAAATCAAAGGTATATACTTCCTTTTTTGTATCATCTTCATAGTGTAGCACCCCTTTACTAATTTTTACACCATCAATGCGAATTCTTGGAAGTTTACTCGCTTTTTCTGGAGTTCTTTTCTGCTTTGTTTTTTGTTCTTTAACAATGCCTAGAAGATTTAATTTTTTCTCTTTTGAGAGTTGCACAAAAAGTTCTGGTTTGTCTAAAAAAATATTTTGAAGATGCACAGTCCCTGCAAATAAAGAGTAGAGTTCCACATCTGCACCCAATGTTTTGAATGCAACAAGGGGTTTGCCTTGTTTTGATTGCAATAACACATTATGAATTTGGAGTTTAAAAAGAAAAGGGTTAAAGGAGATATGCTCTATTTTGATGGCTGCATTTGTCTCTTGGGCAACTATTTTGCTAATTTGTGCAGGTGCTACTAAAGGGAGCACAACAAAACCAAAAAGTGCGTATAGAATAAGCAGTAAAAAAAGTATTTTTTTCAACAAGATAAAACTCCTTTTATGAAGTTTATCTTATTGTTTGTTAAAATAATATTATTTTAGTTTATCAATCACACTCTTTTTTGGATAAACAAAAGTCGATTTTCTCAGCACTGTTATGTGTGTGCTTTTCTTCCCGTTCGCATCCAAAGCATAGGCATGAATAGTAATCGGAATAATGGTATCTTTTCTATCATTTTCAACAAGGACTTCTGTTGTTCTGAGTGTCACAATCTTTTTCTTTTTTACCCCTGGATTGGCAGTAAATGGTTTTGTTGGTTTTGCGATTTTGATTTTTCCTTCCATTCCTTTTGGTGGAATCACTTCAAAATAGAACTTCAATTTTTCATTTTCTGTATTTTGGAGTAAAAATACATACGAGTTATCAACCCTTACTTTTCCATCACCAATATGCTTCGTGGAGTAGAGGCGATTTTCTTTGTTGATATTGAGTAGCATATGCTCTTTTGTTCCACCCATAAAACCAAGAATAACAGCAATTCCTATCAGCAATGCAGCATACGCTAAAACTTTTGGACGCAAAAATTTTGTTTTTCCTTTTTGTTCAATGATTTCATAATCACTCGACCATGTCACAAGCGAAGGTTTTCCAAGTTTTCCCATCACCGTTGTACAAGCATCGACACACTCTAAACAGTTGATACACTCAAGCTGCAAGCCTTTACGAATATCAATATGTGTCGGACAAACTGTGACACACGATTCACAAGTCGTACACTCTGCGTTTGGCTCAAAGGCCTGTAAATCTTTCTGTTTTGTAAAGTTTTTATGGTGTGTTTCATCATAAATATCGCCCCCTCTATGTGTGTTATAGAGTGCCATAACCGTATGTTCATCATAGAGTACTGATTGCACACGAGAATAGGGACAGACATAAGCACAAAAGTTCTCTTTTAAAAATGCGATGTCATACACTAAAAAGAGTGCAATAGCCACCATCGCACCAATCAATGTCCAGTGATTGGAGTAATCTGCAAGGTAAGGGAAAAAATCTTCAGGAGGTACAAAAAACCATAAAAAGTCTGCCGCAGCGACAAAAGAGAGTAAAAATGCGATAAGCAGGGCAATAACATGCTTAATTTTATTCTCGGTTTTTGTCATATCTGGTTCTTTTTGCTTATTTTTAATGCGTTTACGAAGTTTGAGAATCTTTGTCTCAATTAAATCACGATAGACGACACGAAAAAGTGTTTGTGGACAAACCCAACCACAAAAAACACGCCCCCCAACTACTGTCATTCCAAAGATTGTCAAAAACATCAACATCAGCAAGAATGGCATCAAATACAACTCTTGCATATCAAACTGGATAAATCCAAGATGCAGTTTTAATTTATCAAAACTTAAAAGAAAGAAATGATTTCCATTGTAGGTAATCCAAGGAAGCACAAGGGTAAATATCGTTGCAAAT
>JALWON010000202.1 GCA_027083475.1 Sulfurimonas sp. | reverse complement strand
ATGCAATACTTGAAGTAGTCAAGAGTCCGAGTGTAAGTTTTATTAAGTTTGTCATAATTTTCCCTTTTTTAATTTTGAGAAATATTATGGGATGATTAGGCTTAAGAGTATGTTAAAAAAATTAATCTTGAAATTTTTAAATAAAAGTTTTTTTTAAAATACTTTTTAGTAATATACTAAATATTTTTAAAAGGATTAACATGAAAAAAATAGTATTAGGTTCAGTTTTGGCATTTGCCTTAATTACAAGTGCACATGCAGATGAAGATAAAGTATTTGTAGGGGGAACTATTGGTGGTGGTAGTGGTACTATCAAAATTCATTCAAGTAGTGGTTCTAACTATACTTTTACAGACTCTTCAGATATGAGTTCAAGTGATGTAAAATTATATGCAGGTTATGGTCAATGGTATGGTTTTTATCAAACGGGAACACTGAGTCCTGATACGCAGTACTTAAAAGATTTAGATTATAGTGCGTTTGGTGTTGGTTTTCTTAGAAGAGCAAATTTCTGGGCACTTAATACAGCTGTAGGCGATTTAGTTCCAGAATTTGATGCAGAGTTAGGATATGATAGTGTAACAAATTCAGCAAATGATTTTGACGCATCAGGTCTTTTTATCTCTGTTGACGTTGGTGCTGCGTTTACTATAAAAGCTGTAGACGGTTTAGCATTAACTGCGGGTGTTGGTTATGATGTTCATGTTGTAAATGATGATAGAAGTACAAATCAATATGATGGTAGTTGGAATATGACTTCTTTAGAAGCTCATTTTGGTGCTAGATACAGTTTCTAAAATTATTTGTTATAAGCTGACACAAGTTTTTCTTTATGAAAAATTTGTGTCTAAATTTTTATAGAAGTTTTAGCGCTTTTTGCACATCTTCACTGCTTATCTCCTTTTTCCCTTCCCCAAAAGTAGCTTTCTTTTTAACTTTCCCAAAGTATGATGTATCGCCTCCGAGTCTTATGCCAATAGCCAAAGCCATGGCAGTAATGGGATGTCCTGCGTTTGGGGAGTCATGTTTTTTGCCGTCTTTATAAAAGGCAAAGAGATTCTTTTGTTTTGCAACATTCATAATGAGCAGGGCAGTGAGCCGTGAGGGGATGTAGTTGGCAAGGTCATCAAGCCGTGCAGCTACTTTGCCGAACTTTTCATACTTTTCATTTCTATAGCCTATCATTGAGTCCATTGTGTTGATGGTTTTGTAGATGATGATGCCGGGGAGTCCAAAAAGTAGCAGGTAAAAAATGGGTGCGATGACTC
>JALWON010000201.1 GCA_027083475.1 Sulfurimonas sp. | reverse complement strand
CTCCTAAACGTCTCCCAAAGAGGCCAGTGCCTCCTCCAAGGCCATCAGGTAATCGACACTCTAAAAGAATTAAGAAGAATGAACAGGAACAATTCAAAAATAAAGTGGAAGAGTACCAAAATGCAGTTCATGTGCCAGACCAAGAACTAGAGGCTGCTGCAAAGGAACAATTCAGTAAAGAGGAAATCAAAAAGGCTACCCCAGAGATTAAGGAGGCTGAATTAGAACCTGAGCCACCAAAGCAATCTGTTGGTGCTGAACTTTCAGATGAAAAAGTTAATAATGATATGGAAGTTGATAAAGATGAAGAAAAAGTTAAGAAAAGTGAAGGCGAGTCTGAAGAACAACAGAAAGATGAGCCAATGGAGAAGGAAGAAGATCAAGAGGAGGCCACACCTGACCAACAAGAGGCAGAATTAGCTTCTAATCCTGCTGAAGACAAAGCAAAGGATGAGGAAATGATTCCAGAAAATAATGAAGAACCTTCTGAAGAGAATAAAGAAAAGGAAGAATCTTCTGAAAAAGTTCAGGTGGAAGAAACTGAACCAAAAGAAGAGAAGGTGGAAGAACCAGAAGTTGAGGAACAGTCAGCTGAAGAGCACTCAGCAAAGGAGAGTGAGAGTGACAACTCTGGTGAGGGAGAAAAAGAGGAGAAAGTTGAAGAATCCAAACAAGTGGAGGCAAAAGTGAATCTAGATACTGAAGAACCAAAAGAGAAAATTAATCAGGCAAATGCCGAAAATCAGGAAAAGGAAAATAGCCCTGTCAAAGAGGCTTCTAATCCTATCAGCCCAGTCAAAGAAGCTGAGGGTGAGCACAAGGAAGAGGTTAAGGCTAGTTCTCCTGTTAAAGGATCCCAAGAAATTGAAAAGGAAGGAGATGTATCCAAAGAAAATAATAACATAGAAAATGAAGAAGAAAGAGAAAACGTTCAAGAAGAAAATGAAAATAAAGTAGAAGAGCCAGTTAAGGAAGAAAATGGAGTTAAGTCTGGCAGTGAAGCCAAGGAAGTTGAAGTCAAAGCTTCTAGTCCTCAAAAGCCATCTGCTGAAAAAGCTGAGGAGGCTGAGGTTGTGCCAGTGGAAAAAGAAGCTGAAGAAAATAAAGCCGAGTAATTGCTTTGGAATGATATGAAAATCCTAGTCTCCTCCTCAATACCACTGGCAGGATTACCATGTGATTATAAGCTTAAAATAGCTTCATTATATTGGAAAATTTTCGGATTTTATCTGTGTTTAGGATTTTAAGGGTGAATTTTTAGGGGTTAAAC
>JALWON010000200.1 GCA_027083475.1 Sulfurimonas sp. | reverse complement strand
ATAACTATAACCAACTCCATCATAGTGTATGCTTTTTTCTTAAGCATTAAAAATCCCTCCTTAAGAGTTGGCTTGCACCTATATTGGAAGAGTAGGCTCTTAGTGTTATATTAAAATCATTATTATTAGTGATAGTTAATGTTGACATTTTTATATTTGTTGAATTTAGCATAGTACTTGTGTTGAAATCAAAAGTGGATCCAGATGTGAAATTATCATCAATATAAGATACTGTTGTTGTCATGTTTAAGATATATTTATAATCAAATCCTATATCTGCATTTTGAGTTGATGGTTGTATGGTAGTAGGTACTCCAGTACTGAAGTCATCTATATCATTTGGAGTTGCTTCAATACCATCTTTTCCGAGATTTGCAGGAGATGTAGCATATGTTGTAGAGGTAAAATACTTTCTTCTCTTGTTTCTCTTAGCATGCCCAATTCTGCGTATTGTTCCAGGAACTCTCTCAAAAATATTATTTGTACTATTTGTGTCAAGCACACCAAAACTAAGATTTGCATCCACCGAGTTTTCATCCCAAAAATATGTGAGCATATCACTAATCTGTGTTCTAGCTGCATATATAGCCTCTTGACGCATCGCAAAAGTATTATTTTTTTGAGTAGTTGTGAGCATAAGAGGCAGAGTCATCATGGCAATTCCCATGACAACTATAGCTACGACGAGCTCCAACATAGACGAAGCATTTCTCACCAATCAATCCTTTGATTTTGTATCGTAGATACATTTAGATCCACAGTTTTGCCGAGTTTGCCTTGACCAGCCCAACTACCTTTTTTGTAAAATTCTATCATGAAATCAGTAGGGTTGTATATGAGCCAAGAAGAAGATGGGTTAAAATCGATTTTATCTTTATAAGGTAAAGAATTTGCTGGTACTGTAATTGTAATGCCATCTTTGCCATTTGCTGTATTAATAGAATTTGTCCTATTCAACGAAGTATTGGCGTTTAGTGGCAAATATGTGACATTTCCATCACTGTTTGCATGTAGAGTATTTGTGTACCAATCTATACTATCAACACTTTCATTTCCTGTGATATTGTAGTCAGTTCTATTGCATTCTTTGCAATACACTTCATAATATATGGTTGCATTACCAACAGCACTTTGAAATTTATAATCAGGTGCATGAACACGACCATAGTAAAAAGTTGTATTGCTGTCTAAATTTTTATCCCCTTTTATATTGTTTGTGTCGGTTACATTTATATCTGTTATGTTTAATTTAAAAGGGTTAACAGCTTTGCTTGAATTT
>JALWON010000199.1 GCA_027083475.1 Sulfurimonas sp. | reverse complement strand
TGTTTATAAGTATAGCCTAAATCATCTTCATCACTCTGACCATCCCATAAATCAGCAGATGGTGGTTTGTTGATAATACTTTGACTCACACCCAAATATGCAGCGAGTTCAAATACTTCACTTTTATACAAATCGCCTATAGGGTTAATAGCACTTGCTAGATCTCCATAAAGTGTTCCATACCCAAGCATCAGTTCACTTTTGTTACTCGTTCCTAAAACAAGTGCATTTTCCCGAGCAGATATATCAAAAAGTGTTGCCATACGCATACGTGATGAAAAGTTTCCTTTTCTTAAATTATCCAAATCAGGATTGAGTTTTTCATAAGCTCTCAGCATTGGTTCTATAGAAGCCGTCTCAGAGTGTAAACCAAAATCACGGCACAACGTATCAGCATCATCAAGCGAACTTTGCGATGAGTAGTGTGAAGGCATTTTCACACACAGCAAATCATCTCCAAAAACTTTGTGTGCTAAAACAGCGACAACTGCAGAATCAAGCCCGCCACTTAAGCCGACAACAACCCTCTTAAGACCTGTTTTTTTCACTTCATTTTCTAAAAAAAGTGCTAAATACTCTGCAATTTGTGAATATTTACTCATCTATCATCCTACTTTGTTAACAATTTATATTATAACGAACTTTTGTAACAAAGAAGCGATATAATAACAAATAAAAAAAGGATATGCTGTGCAAGCACTCAAAAAACTCTTTTTACCCATCACCCTGCCTATAAGTTTTATACAAAATCATTTTAAAGCAATGCTCTTTTTACTCCTGCTTTTTCTTCTTTTTGCACCGCAAAATGAAAATGACTTAAGGACTCATAACCTCCAAGAAATTAAACTCTATGGAACAATCATGAATGCTTCTGAGGTGGTCGCACAGATCGATGAAGCGACAAAAAATGATGCCATTAAAGGGGTACTTTTAAGTGTAGATTCTCCAGGAGGAGCCGTTGCTCCTTCTGTTGAAATTGCTTATGCCCTTAAAAGACTCAAGGCAAAAAAACCTGTCATCGCCTATGCACAAGGGACAATGGCAAGTGGAAGTTACTATGCAAGTATCTGGGCAGATGAAATTATTGCTAATCCTGGGAGTATGATAGGGAGTATTGGTGTGATTATGCAAGGGGCTGATTTGAGCGAAATCATGCAAAAAATAGGCATAAAAACGCAAACAATCCAAGCAGGAAAATATAAAAAACTCGGCACACCAGATAGACCTTGGAAAGATTACGAAGTCAATGAGCTCAAAAAAGTGATACAAGGAACGTATGATATGTTCACACAAGATGTTGCAAAGGCGAGAAATCTTGACATCAAAAAACGCAATCTTTTTGCAAATGCACATATTTTTACAGCGGCTCAAGCCATGCAAGTTGGTTTAGTAGATAAACTCGGTGTTGCTTATGATGCTAAACGCAGAGTCGAAGTTTTAAGTGGTGTTACAAAACCACACTGGAATAAAGAAGATAAATTTGAAAAACTCATCAAAAAAATCACAGCAACCACAGCAGTCACACTCTTTACATATTTTCCTAGTTTTGTTTTAAAGTAAGGACTTGAGGAATATTTTCAAAAATCTTCCTCACTCGTTCTTGCCACATTTTACCAAAAAGTTCTCGCTCCTCCTGTGAAGCATCTTTTGCCATTATCTTTTGCATTAATGGCATCGTATTTGGATCTGCTTGTATTTTTGAAGCATCATAATTTACTTCTACACTTTTACCACTAAAGCGAGAGCGAAACCTTGCCGATGATGAAATATTTGCATTAAAATGCATTAAAGAGTGGCGTACAAATTGCTTGCCTAGACCTTTAAATCCACTTGTCTCTGTCGCCCCAGTGATATGTGTAACAACATTTGCGATTACACCTGCAACACCCTCTTGCTGAGACTCCTTAAATGCCACTTCAATATCACCACGAATTGCTCTGCCATCATACAAAACTTTCAATGCTTCAAGTGTCATAATGTAAGCTCCTGCCACAGTAGGACAAGAGTGTCCAGCCGATTTTACGACTTCAAGATAAGAAATTTCATACTCTCCATTCTCTATCGCCCCTAAAATCTCTGCTAAAGGGTCTTTGAGTGCTATTTTTTCTATAGTTTCAAAAAAAGCAGGTGTTTTCATAATGTGTTCTCTCTATTTTGCATTATCTGTATTACTTTTGCTTCTACACTTAAAGTATCACTCTGCACTTGAAATATATCATCAACAGCAAGTGAATCAAGATCAATCACTTTTGCATCTTTAGAGAGTTGTGCAAAACCTTTTTTTGTTTTATGTTTTGGATGATTCGTTCTTAAAAGTGTTTGCACATGATCCAACTCTTTTGTAAAATTGTGCATCTTCAAGGATATCATTTCATCAAAACGCACTTGGAGTTGTTTTACTTCCTCTTTTTTGAGTTCAAGTTTTTTACTGACTGAGTGTTGTGAAAAAAGATTTTTCAGATGTAAAAGTTCTTGATTTTTACTACTCAAAATTTGATTAAGATTTTGTGTGTATTGCGTTTGCAAATTATCTAAAGTTTGATACAGTTCATGGGTATCTGGTAAACAAATCTCCATTGCTGCACTTGGTGTTGGTGCTCGGACATCTGCAACAAAATCACTGATAAGCCAATCGATTTCATGCCCCACAGCCGAGACAATTGGTGTTTGCACTTGAAAAATAGCATCAGCAACAATCTCTTCATTAAATGCCCACAAATCCTCCATACTCCCACCACCACGACTCACAATGAGAATGTCATACCCTTTTGTATCTGCGACACTCACAGCATTCGCTATTTGAGTAGCGGCACTCTCTCCTTGAACTA
Organism: Sulfurimonas sp.; assembly: GCA_027083475.1. GTDB lineage: Bacteria > Campylobacterota > Campylobacteria > Campylobacterales > Sulfurimonadaceae > Sulfurimonas. The sequence continues at coordinate 2,616 of JALWON010000199.1, read as the reverse complement.
AAACATCATAAATATCAAAAGAAACACCACGGAAGCGATTTTGTGCCACTCGGAGCATATCTTGCAAAGCGGCTCCTGTTGCAGAGGTAATCAAAGCAATTTTTTGTGGAAATTTTGGAAGTTGTTTTTTTTTCTCTTGTGCAAAATACCCTTGAGAAGAAAGTTTTTCTTTGAGTTGTTCATAAGCAAGTGCTAAAGCTCCCTGCCCTGATGGCTCTATACTAAAACAGTTTAATTGGTACGATCCACGGGGTTTGTAAAGTGTTAAAGCTGCATTAATAATGACTTTCATTCCCTCTTCAAGACGAAATTTGAGTTTACTTGCATTGCCACGAAACATCACAGCACTCACAGTAGAAGCATCATCTTTTAAAGTAAAATAGATATGTCCAGAGTTATGAAATGTTATACGAGAGAGTTCACCTTCTACTAAAACTTGCTGAAAACTACTCTCTAAAAGTGTTTTAATCTGCTCATTTAAAGAAGATACCGTGAGAGTATACATACATTTCCTTACTGTTTACGAGCAATAATAAGAGTAGAAATATCCATAGAAAAACTTTGTGTATATAAAATCTCAAAGCCAGCATTTTTGAGTTCATTTTGCATATTTTCTACCGTTGAAAAGTCACCTATAGAGTTTGGCAAATACTCATATGCCTCAAGGTTTTTAGAAATAAAACCACCTATTTTTGGTAAGATTTTATTCATATAAAAATCGCGAATTTTTCCAAGCAATGAAGGATTTTCATTTTTCATAAACTCCAATATAACAACAAGTCCCTCTTTTTTTAACACACGATTAAACTCTTGCAAAGCAGCTTCTCTCTCAACCACATTGCGAATACCGTAGGTAATACTCAAAATATCACTACTCGCATCTGAGAGAGGAATTTCTGTCGCTTTTGCAATATGATAATTAAATCGAGGATACTTTTTACGTGCAACATCTACCATGCCATTAGAAGGGTCAACACCAACAATCTCACCAACTGCAATGCCCATTTTTTCAGAGCGTTCTCTCCAAAATTCCATCATATCGCCTGTACCACAAGCAACATCAACAATTTTATCTAAACTCTCTTCTCCTGCATATTCATAAGCCAAATCACAAGCTTTTCTTCGCCAACTTTTATCTACACCCATACTCATTACTCGATTTGCTGTATCATATGTTGGTGCAATATCATCAAACATTGAAACTATTTTTTCTTGCTTTTGTTTGTTTTGTTTTCCCGTACTACTCATAAAACTCTATCCTTTATTTCATCCACATTATTATATCTTTATCTTCTTTTGCTACATTTAAAATCTCAAAATTTCTTTTCACAGCAGCAAAGGCATGCTTTCCACCAAAAGATGGAGCAATATAGACGAGATAATAGTCCACTATTTCAGTAGTACAGGCATACATCTGTGCACCACCCTCAATCATAATATTTTTATAATTTTCCAATTTTGAAAAGTTATCTGCAATAAAGACTTTTCTACCCGCTACATTAAAAAGTGCAATAGTTGTGTCAAACTCTTTTTGACGCGAAAAAATTAAAACATCAGGTGCCTTTCCCCCAACAAGTCGTGCATCAAGTGTTGGTCTGTCTTTGCGAACAGTCTCACCACCAATCACAAGCAAATCACATACATTGCGCATTGCATGCACATTTTTTCTTGAAGCCTGTGAACTGATAATGCCATCATCTGTTGTTGCGTTTAATCGTTGTGCCCACTTAAAAAAGACAAATCTCTCTTCTAAAGTTTTTTGAAAAGGAAAAAGGAGTGCATCACAAGATTCTTGTAAAATCCCATTTTCTACCAAAATACCCGCTTGCTCAAGCAGTGTATTGCCATTTTTTGCTACTCTATTACTATCTTTACTCCCAACATATACTTTATGTATACCCAACTGCGTAATAAGCGAAGCACACGAAGGAGTTTTTCCCACATGAGCACAGGGTTCAAGTGTTGTGTAGAGTGTTGTTTTTTGAAAAATATTTTTATGATGTTCTAATAGATAAGTGTGTATTTCATCTGATAATTCTAAATGTAAAATAGTCTCATCAGCAGTCAATTTATAATAAGCCTGTTGCAGAGCATTCACTTCAGCATGCGGTGCACCTGCTTTTTTATGCGCTTCTAGTGCTAAAATTTCACCAAACTCGCCAACTACACAACATCCTACAGCAGGGTTTGGATAGGTAAGCCCTTGGTATTTCCATGCCTCTTCTAAGGCAAGACGCATATAAAAGCTACTATCGATTACCATTCAAAATAGGTCTTTGCTTTTCTCACATCATCAAATCCAATAACTAGCTCTTCACCATCTTTGAGAAATGTTAGAGATTTTCCCTCTACTTTATGCAAATTTGCTTTGAGCTTCTCTTTTTCACCAAAAACAAGAGAAATATTTTCACCAATAGATTTTTTAAAGTGATCAAGTGTTGTCAATTTGCGTTCAATTCCAGGGCTTCCAACCTCAAGTCTATATTCACCTGAAACAGGAGGCGTAACATCAAGAAGTGGAGAGATGAGATGTGTCAGTTCTACACATTCATCCAGACTCACACCCTTGCGTTTTCCATCTTCTAGAGTCTTAGAAATAACACTGACTCTATAGAT
>JALWON010000198.1:1034-1281 GCA_027083475.1 Sulfurimonas sp. | reverse complement strand
AATTAGTGGACAATAATAATGATAAATATGCTTATGAGCTTGAGCAACAGATTGAACTGACTACAAAAGAGAGTGTTGAGATTTATTCAAAAACAGATTTTCTCATATACCCTCTCAAAAATAAAGATTTAAAGCCTATAGCTATCTTTACAGATGGATTTTCTTTTCATGAAGATCGCATAGATACAGATAGTGCACAAAGAATGGCAATAGTAAAAAGTCATAACTATCTGGCATGGTCTCTTAC
>JALWON010000198.1:0-1024 GCA_027083475.1 Sulfurimonas sp. | reverse complement strand
TAACTATAAATATTCCAATTACCTTGATAAACAATATTTAAACCATTCTTCACTTCAAAAAATGTGTTCAAAAAATACAAGTTTTGTAGAAAAAACAAGTATGGAACTACTCATTGAACTACTAAGTGGCACAAATCTACACAAATGGAAAGAGAGAGCAGAAGCCATTTCAACATCCATGATAAAAGCATCCTATGATATAAAGAATGCTGTGTTACAAAAGACACTTAGTGAAGAACTCTACACCACACTGTTTGATGAAGACAGAACGTACTATGCCGGATCTTATGATGATAGTGATGTATCCATCCTTTCTCTTGGGGATGTTGAAGTATTATCGAAAAATGATTTTACAAACAATATCTTTATCGTGCATATAAAAGACAGAATGACACGTATTGATTTTAAATCGTGGGCAGGTATACTAAGAATGTATAACCTCTTGCAATTCCTAAAATACAGTTTCTTTACGACACAAAAAGGGATTGATGATGCGATATACGATGTGATAGACTTCAACACAAAGCGTACTGATACCAGTGTAGATTGGAGTTTTGTGTATGAAGAGGTATTGAATGACGCAAAAGTATTAGTCAAAGCCCTCTCAAGACATACAGAGATACCCCTACCAAATGTAGGAGAAGAGATAGTTGACGAAAGTAACACCGTGCTGGGTGAAGCTGAACTTGTCTGGGAAACACTCAAAATAGCTGTGACAATTGAAGAAGATTTGGAAGCCAAGGGATGGACAATGTTTAAAGTTGACGAAGAAGAACAAATTATTGAGACTCTACTACAAAGGATTACATCATGAAAGTAGCCATATCATCTGATTTTTTTACCGCACTGTCGAAACTACCCAAAAACCAATTGAACAAAACGATCAAACTGGTTGAGAAGTTTAAAAATAATCCACGATCCCCGGGGCTTAACTATGAAAAACTGCATTTTGCAGACAATATGCACTCTATTAGAGTAGATGGTGCGTACCGGTGTATAGTGATGAGTCCTGAGAATAATGATG
>JALWON010000197.1 GCA_027083475.1 Sulfurimonas sp. | reverse complement strand
AACACATACTCTGTATTTACTCCAAGTGTAACAAATCCAATATTAAATAATAGTAATAATAGCTCTGGAATAAGCTCTGCCGTTCAGGACGTTATTTATTTAGGAGATACGGCAAAAGATACGGCAGACAACTTTGATGGCTTAAATGGCGTATTAGATACGTTCAAAACATCACTCTCTAATATATCTATTGGGCTAAGTAATGATTACTACTCACAAGCGAAAAGTGCTTTGTTTGGAAGTTCAGGCAGCGACATAAGTTTTGAACAGGCAAAAGCTTCTGCGCAAGAGGCATTTGATTTATTTAAGACAGATACAACAAATCAAGACTTTTTGAACGATTACAACAAAAAGATGGACATTGTAATTGGCTCATTAGATGAATTTAACGACAGCAGTAAATATAACTCTTCTGCAGAACAGGAGTTTGCAAAGCAAAATGCACTTAGACAAATCAAAGGTTTTCAAGATGCGCAGCTCGATGCAAAAGAGGGTGTAGATTTACAACTAGATGCATTAAAGAAAATACAACAGGCTACACAGTCAAGTGACAGTAAATTATCAGAAAATAATACCCTTAGCAATCTTATAAAAAATTCCATTGCAGATGGAAATATCACAACAGAAGAGCTAAAGGCTATTTCAGATGAGAGCAAGACAAAATTATCAGGTATAGATTACAAGACGGCAAAAAATGCAAACGTTTCTCGTGAGGCGTGGGGCGTAATCAAAGAAAATCCTAAATATAATACACGCACAGCTTCATATTTTGATGAAAATCAAAAAGAATGGGTTACTAGGGATTATTATGATTTTGCTGGTGTCACTCACACTTATGGAAAAATACCTACAAGCGGTAAAAATGTAGGATATAAGCAAGGTGGATACACAGGGAACTACGGAGTAAACGAAGAGGCTGGTGTAGTTCATGGACAAGAGTATGTAGTTAATGCACAATCTACTAAGGCACTTGGATTGAATGGTTCTGATGGAATATTTCAAGACATTAGCAAAAAGCTAAATATGCTCTCTAATTTATATGAGATAAACAAAACTACAAAAAAAGAGTTATCTACACTTAGAAACTCTTATACTCTGCTAGAGGAGAGGTTAATATGATTGCAATAAGGCAAGAGATTGGAGATTATAAGAGCATAAATGTCAAAGAAACAGGTGTTTTATACTCCGAAACATATAATTATATGTTCGGTGATGAGGTTTTATATAATCACTATTACTACAAAAACGTAATAGACAATAATAAAGGCAATATTCCGGACGACAATAACAATACGAAATGGTTAAAGTGGAGAATAAGCAATAGATACGCTCAAACAGATTTGAGAGCTAAAACATATACTATTTGGAACGAAGACACGGCAATAGATTTCAACGACGTTGGATTAATTTCAGAATTCGAAAATGGTTTATATACAGTTTTAGCGTTTGGTGGTGTTCATGGAGCAAGTATTAAAGTTGAAGTTATTAGCAACAATGATGGTTCTATATTATATGAAGATGTACAAATATCATATAATAGACCAAATTCAAATAATTGGTATAACTATTATTTTGAAGAGTTTAATCACGAGGATGAGCAGAACTTCATTTTCAATATTCCACCATTTGCAAACTCATATATTAGAACCACTATTGAAAAAAATAGCTTATTAACCGCATCAGTTAACTTCATGGTGGCTGGCAATGGTATATATCTTGGAGATACTCTATACGGATTATCGTTGGGGCTTAATGACAATTCAGACGTACAAAAAGATGATTTTGGAATAACAACCATTAAGAAAAGAGATGCTTCGCAATATATGGATTTGGATGTAACAATACCTTCCATTAGACTGCAAGAGATGAAAAGGAAAACTTACTCTTTATATGGAGAAATTATATTAATAGTGGCAGACGAGAGAGAAGACAGCAAATATGAGAGTTTACCTATTTTGGGATATATTGAAGACTATTCTACCGTATTATCCAATAGCGTTGAAATTCAAGCTAGTTACTCAATTAAGGAGGTAATTTAATGGATACGATATTAGTTGGCTCATTTGATGTCAAAAAAGGAGTTGAATACAGCGGTTTCGTTCCATACGGAAATGCTTTTATAACTACAGAAAAAGTAAAAGTTTCTATAAATAGATGCCCCTTTGCTTATATAAACGCAAAAGATACAGTAATTACAAAAATAGAGTTTACATACACGTTCGAAAATGATACTTCAATACTATTTTCAAGAGAAAATGATTATGATAATACTACAATATGGAACAGTAAATGCAGTAATAACATTTCTCTTGTAAAAGACACAGAAAGTGAAGCTATATGCTCATTAACAACAGCAGAAGACGTGAATACTGGTAATATAATATGTATTGCAAACATAGTAAACGATAACGACACAGATGCAAATATAACAATTAATTTGAAGATTGGCGCAATGACTGTAAAAAGTTTATCCATGAACGCTGTAAAAAATAATTCTACTCAAATAGTTTTAAAAGATATTTTAGTTGGAAAAGTTGATATAGGAAGCATAATAACGTTTTCGTTAAAATCAGATACAGATAATATATATGTTGATGGAATAAGATATCCATCTCAAATTCAAATTACAAAGGAAACATAATGGCAATAGAGCAAACAATATCCAATTTTCCAGATGCTCCAAATAGTGCAACAGATACGCCACAGGCTTTTAACATAAAGGCAAATAATTTTGTATCACATCAAGCAAATGTTTATGTTGGTGAGGTTAATAATTGGGCTACTCAAGCAAATTCAGTACAAAGTGATATAAATACAAAAGCTAGTCAAGTTGCTGCAGATGCAAGTCAAGTCGCATCCGATAAATTAGTAGCGCAACAAAGCGCAACAGATGCTCAAAACAGCGCAGATGCAGCGCAACAAAGCGCAACAGATGCTCAAAACAGCGCAGATGGTGTAGATGCTGATAATATAATTCATACTTCAGGTAGTGGACTTCCTAATGAGTTAGATAAGTCGGTAGCTCCTTATATTAGAGGATTTAAGAATTTAATTATTAATGGTAGCTTTGATGTATGGCAGAGAGGGACAAGCTATACTTATAATAGTGGTACTAATGGATATAAAACTGCTGATAGAATGTACAGTGGTAATCAGACAGATGGAGAATTTACTATATCAAAATCTGAGATAGAGGGAAGTAACTCAATTAAATTTGAAGTGAATACTGCAGTCTCAGATTTAACAGGAAAGAATTATTGGTATGGGTTTAGATATGCATTTGAGGGACAAGATTTATACACATTAGCTAAACAAGGTAAAACTTTAACTTTATCATTCTTGTTTAATTCAAATGTAGTTGGTGAATATCCTGTCTGTTTTAGAAATCTTACTGATAGTACAGCTAATGCCGAAAGCTATACTACTACATTTAACTATACAACAGCTAATACAGCACAAAAAGTAGAAGTTCAAATACCATTAAATCATAGTTTTAGTCCAGCACTACTAAATAACGCTGACTCAGGTATAGAATTTACAATTGGGTTTCTGAATCAAGAATCTTATTCAACAGATGTAACAGATACTTGGCAAGATGGAGATTATTTAACTACTTCAGATTGTGTAAACTGGGCTGCAACAGCTAACAATTTTATTGAAATTGCAGAGCTACAACTAGAGGAAGGTTTAGTAGCTACACCATTTGAGCAGAGACCTTATGGATTGGAGCTAAGTTTGTGCCAGAGGTATTATGAATATATGAAAATTTATCCTAACTATGAAAATGTTGATGCTGCTAGGTCTACTGTTTACTTTAAGGTAACAAAAAGAGCAATACCTTCAGTTGTTGTCCTTAGAGACAGTAGTGTTACAGCACAACCAATTGCTTTAATATCTGATACTGTATTGTCCTATATACCAGATGGTAAGTCACAAGGTACTTATTTTTATATAGACGCAGAACTTTAAAGGAGATAAAAAATGATTAATACAGTAAAACAACAAGAAAATGGTTGGTTAGTAAACGGAAATATGTCAGTTCCAGATGACAAAGGTAACAGACATTATCAAGAAGTACAAGAATGGATAGCTGAGGGTGGAGTAGTAGAACCACAATATACAGATGAAGAGCTATCTAAAATAGAACAAGATAAAATCAATAGTGATGCTAAATATTATCTTGCTTCTACAGATTGGTATATTGCTAGGCAACAAGAAACTAGAAAAGCTATACCTAAAGAAATATTAGAGAAAAGAGAGCAAGCAAGAGTAGCTATAAAGTAATGAAATTATTTATAGTATTATTTATACTCCTTACAGGTTGTGCAGCACATAAGAATGTAAGAAGTTATAAAATAAAATGTCATGATGCAGATGTACAAATAGATTATAATATTACAGACGATAAATTAACTAGAAGTCATTAGAAAGATAAATTTAATTATAATTACATTATAACATAATGTAAGGATAATAAAACATGACATCAAAAGAGTATATAAGTTTATTAAAAGAGAAACAATCTGAACATCAGGAGCAAATTGAAGTAGTAAACTACTGCAAGAGAAATAATATCCTTTTTACTGCAGTTCCAAATGGAGGGAAAAGACACAAAAAAACAGCTTTCGATTTAAAAAAAGAGGGCGTAAGTTCAGGTTTCCCCGATATGATTATATTTAAAAGAGGAGATATTCTCTTTTTGGAGATGAAACAACGTGCCAGAACTTTAAAGAGTGGAAAAAATAGCATAAGCCATACAAAGTTATCAGATAATCAAAAAGTTTGGATACAGGAGCTGGAAAGTAGGAATTTTAACGTATGTGTTGCGTATGGTTCAGACGAAGCAATTAAGTCGATTAAAGAATTTATGAAAGATTAGCACCCGTTCCGTAAACCCTCGCCGTTAAGGGCGAGGATATAAGGAACATTTGCGAAGCAAATATTAATCAGGTGTTTTTTGTTGTTCAATATATTGTTTTAAAATCTCAATAGGTGCTCCACCAACACTAGCCACAAAGTAACTTCTGCTCCACAAGGCTACATCTTCACCCCAATACTCTTTTTTAAATATATCAAAGTTTTGTCTTAATCTTCTACTTGATACACCTTTCAAGGAGTTCACTAGAACAGATAGAGCTATTCGTGGTGGATACAACACTAAAAGATGAACATGGTCTGCTTCTCCATCAAACTCTTCAAGTGTTGCATTATTAATTTTGCATATATCTTCAAAAATAGTTTTCATTAAATCAAGGTGTTCTTTTGTGAATATTTTCTTACGATATTTTGGAGTAAAAACAATATGTGCATGGAGTAGATATTTCGCATGTCTTGTCGATAACAGCTCATATTTCAATTGTGTATCCTTATTTTAAATATACTTGATATTATATCCTATTTTAGATATAATATCAAATGAATACCAAATCTATAAAGGAGTGCAAATGTTAAAAG
>JALWON010000196.1 GCA_027083475.1 Sulfurimonas sp. | reverse complement strand
AGTTTTGAGCTCTGCTTCTAATGCTCTCAAATGCTCCTCCTCTCCCATATAAACCACTTTGAAGTTCTTCTCTTTTGCCTTTACTCTTTTACATGCTATTAAGTTATCATCTGCTGTGTAACGAGTCAGTACCTCTTTTTGATAGTGGTTGAGAGTTGTATCATACAAAAAAAGTTCATAGAGTTTCTCTCCTGCATCTAAAGCCAACACAAAGGGGTATATTCCCATTGTAGCCCCTGTTGCAATGATAGCATTGCCCACCTCTTGCGTTATAAACTTTGTATCTATAATTTTTTTGTTCGTCGTAGCGATGAGTGCTCCATCGAGTAAAATCATCGGGGCATTGATTCTAAATCCCTCTAAAAATTGCATCGTTTTTTTGTATGTTCTCGCTGTTGCTACACTCAAAATAGCTTCATCGGCATACGAGTTCCAGATTTTTTGAGTATAATCACTCAAAGATAAATCACTTTTTAAAAAAGTGTGGTCTAAATCAGTTATGTAAATATTTTTCATACAAAAATTATAGCAGGAAAGTCATGACAAAACTAGCAGTTGTTACAGGAGCAAGTTCAGGAATAGGCAAAGCCATAACAGAAAAACTTCTTTTTCTTGGATATGAAGTTGTAGGCATTAGCCGAAGTATAGAAAAAAAGAGTTTTGAGAGTAGCGCATTTCGAGCAATACAAGCAGATTTATCGAATAAAAAAGAGACTTATGCACTTTGTGAAAAGCTTAAAAAAGAGCCTATTCACATCCTCATAAACGCAGCAGGTTTTGGAGCATTTGCACCCCATGAAGAACTGAGTGTACAAACAATCACACAGATGACTTTTCTTAATCTCACCGCACCTATGCTTCTCACAAACGCAACTCTTAGAAGCCTCAAAAAAGAGAGTGGTTACCTCATCAACATCAACTCCATTGAAGCACTCCGAGCGAGCAAGTTCGCAGGAGTCTACTCCGCGACAAAAGCAGGTCTGAAAGCTTTTGGAGACTCTCTTTTTGAAGAGACACGTAAAAGTAAGCTGAGTATTACCAACATCAATCCCGATATGACAGAGTCTGCGTTTTATGACACCCTTCGTTTTGAGACATCAAGTAAGGAGAATGAAAAACTATTTGCTAGAGATATTGCTGATGCTGTTGCACATATTTTAAGTATGCGAAAAGGGGCTGTGGTGAGTGAATACACCATAAGAAGCTTACATTTTGGAATACAGAAGAAAAAATAAGTTATGAAGATATATCAAGTTTAGCGGTGTGGGGTCTTTGTGTAGACTCTAA
>JALWON010000195.1 GCA_027083475.1 Sulfurimonas sp. | reverse complement strand
AATATACAAATTGGTTTGTAAATCATTTGTATTAAAAATAAAAAGTTCATCTTGGGGTGCAAGTTTAATCTCTATTTCATTGTCGATAACTTTTTGTAAATCAAAAGATTTCACTTCATACTCTAAAAATTTTGAGTAATGCTTTAGAGTTGCATAGTGCAGTGCAGTATCTGGAAGAAAAAACTTTTTCATACCATTTTTAAGTGCAGATTGTAACAAGGTATTGAGTGTTGCACTTTTTCCTAGAGTATAACTTCCCGGTCGTATTACATTGCCATAAATGTTAATGCTTTTATCATCACTCTCATCAAGTTTATAGATATACACTTTATCACCATTTTGCATAGCAAAAGATTTTGCTTTGGCATAAGAGACTTGAAAAGTCTGAATAAGAGTATTGTGTGCATAGCGTTCTACCTTAATTGCTCGACTTGAAGCTTCTGCTTTCATCCCTCCTGCATAGTAGATAAGTTTTGCAAGACTTTCACCTTTTTTTAACTCAAAAATGGCACTGTTGTTTGTGTACCCATCCACACTGACAAGAATATTTGCCTGTTTTACAATGACAATATCTCCATGTTTTAAAAGAGTTGTCGCTATATCTTTACCATGAAAAAGCAGATCATAAAAGTCTATATCTGCAATCACTTTTCCCTTGCGTTTCACAACAATATCACGCACAGAAGCACTCTTTCTCACCCCCTTAGAAGCGATTAATATATCTTTCACTGTGGAAAATGATGAGAGATTATAAATACCCGGATTTTTCACATCACCAATCAGTGTGACTTGAATACTACTGTACTTACTCATGACAAGTTTAAAAGAGCTTGTTTTAAAATGGTGTTTCAGTTGTGTGGTTATATGCTCTTTCGCATCTTTATAACTCATACCTCCAATTTTCACAGGCCCAATATATGCTAATTGCACAGTTCCATCATTTTGCACAGTAAGGGATTGCTTCTCATCTCTGTCACCATATATATAAAGTTCAAGTTCATCCCCAGCGGCAATAGTATAATTATCAGGTGTGACTAAAGAAGCCGTATCAATGGTGTTTCTGTTTGCATAAAAAGCCGATGAGTACCGACGGAGCACTTTTATTTTGCTGTGTTGTTGCTGTTTTTTTGCAAGTTTTCGTAACTCTGCATTTGTTTTATAGGTAAATGGATTCAAACGCTTTTCTAAAGTATCATTTGACACATTGGCATCTGATGTCTTATTCTCTGCAGTAAGATTGTTATCACTTTGATTTGAATCTGCTATGGCGAGATTATTTTCTATATCTGCCGTCTGAATCGTCGCAGTTTCAAGCTTTTTATTTTTTGCAAGCTTTGCTTTTATTTGCTCTTTGGAGAGCCCTTTTTCTTGCATGATTGCTGTTGCTTCAGGGGTATCTAAAAGTGATGGGTCTTTTGCAACAGCATCTTGTAGCTGTGAAAGACTTGGAACAGCATAAAGCGACAGAACAAAGAGTGAAGAGAGGAAGAATATACGTAAAAACATAAAGTACCTTCATAAAAATTTTGACTAATATTAGCCAATTAGTGCTTAAAATTAGTTATAATGTTTTCTCATTTCATTTCTTTAGGTGTCTGTATGTTAAATCTTAAAAATCCAAATCTTTACAATAACCGTGAACTCTCTTGGTTGCAGTTTAATACCCGTGTGTTAAAACAGGCACAAGATGAGTCACTTCCGCTTTTGGAACGGTTAAAGTTTTTAGCTATTTATGGCACAAACCTAGATGAATTTTATATGATACGTGTCGCAGGGCTTAAAAAACTTTTTGCAGCAGGTATTATTGTCTCAGGAGCAGATAAACTCACACCCCTGCAACAACTTCGCGAGATTCGCACTTACCTGCATCAAGAGCAACAAGTCGTCGAGTACACAAGAACAGAAATCCTCAAAAAGCTCATCCCTGAAGGGATTTCTGTTAAAACATATGATGAAGTCAACCAACATGAAAAACACCAACTCAACCGTTTTTTTAAAGAGAACATTTACCCAGTCATCATTCCTATTGCTGTAGATGCCACACACCCTTTTCCTCATCTCAACAACCTGAGTTTTGGTTTGATTGTGAAACTGAGTGATTGTGATGATGGCAACATCGAACGCTTTGGGATTATTCGTGTGCCGCGAGTACTTAAACGTTTTGTAGAGCTTGACAATGGAACATACATTCCTATAGAGAGTGTGGTTGCCCAACATGTTGAAGACCTTTTTCCTGGCTACAGCCTCTTAAAATATGCTGTCTTTCGGGTGACAAGAAATGCCGATATTGCCATAGAAGAAGAGGAAGCCGATGACTTTATGGAAATCCTTGAAGAGGGGCTTAAACTCCGTCGCAAGGGCGAGATGGTGCGTTTGGAAGTAGGAGCAAATGCAGATGATGAGATTATCAACTTTTTTAACCGCCATACCAATGTTTATAAGGATGATATTTATAAATTTCACACCTTTTTAAATCTTGCAAGTCTGTGGCAGATTGTGGGCAACAAAGATTTTGCACAGCTTTTAAGCCCCTCCTTTAAACCAAAAAGTTTACCACCATGTACGAGTAATGAAAATATTTTCACAACCCTGCAAAAGCAAGATGTATTACTCTACCACCCTTATGAGAGTTTTGACCCTGTCGTCAAACTCATTCAAAACGCAGCTAAAGATAAGGATGTTGTCTCTATCAAAATGACACTCTACCGTTCAGGAACAAACTCACCTATTGTAAAAGCACTCATGGATGCGAGTGAGAGTGGCAAGCAAGTCACTGTTATGGTCGAGCTTAAGGCACGTTTTGATGAAGAGAACAATCTCATTTGGGCAAAAGCACTTGAAAAGTCTGGAGCCCATGTTATTTATGGGATCAAAGGTTTTAAAGTCCACGCCAAAGCCACTTTGATTACACGAAGAACCAACGGAAAACTCAAACAGTATGCACACATCGGTACAGGAAACTATAACCCCGCCACTGCAAAAATCTATACCGATATGAGTTATATGACAAGTAAAGATGTCATCACCAATGATTTAACACGTTTTTTTCATTTTTTAACAGGTTTTAGTAAAAAAGGAAAGCTCAATGAGCTCTATATGGCACCTTCACAAATCAAACCAAAACTCCTCTCACTCATTCATAATGAAACACGCCAAGCAAAAAAAGGGCATATCATTGCAAAAGTAAACTCTTTAGTCGATGAAGATGTCATCCGTGCCCTCTACAAAGCGAGTCAAGCAGGGGTCAAAATAGAACTTATTGTCCGTGGTATCTGCTGTTTGAAACCAGGGGTCAAAGGGGTAAGTGAAAACATTCGAGTGGTCTCTGTCATAGGCAAATACCTTGAACACCCACGTACCTTTTACTTCAAAAATGATGCCACACAGGTTTATATCTCAAGTGCTGATTGGATGCCAAGAAATCTTGTGAGACGCATTGAGCTTTTAACTGCCATCAAAGATGAAACTGCCAAAGGAAAGATTTTACAGATCTTACAACTCCAGTGTTCAGATAACATCCTCTCACATGAGCTCCAAAGTGATGGCTCTTACATCAAAGTCAAACGCGGGAACAACAAAGCAGTCAATAGCCAAAAACTACTTGAAGATTATGTAAACCGCATAAGCAAAGCATCTAAAAAAGAGATGGCAAGCAGTGTTGCACAACTTGCCTCAAGATTATATTCGGAGAGTTAAAATGATTTACAATTTTAAAAATTTCACCCCAAAAGTAGGGAAAAACAGTTGGATCGCCCCTTCTGCTGATGTTATCGGCGATGTCACAATTGGAGAAGATTGCTCTATTTGGTTTGGAACGGTCATTCGCGGGGATGTGCATTACATTAGCATAGGCGATAGAACAAGCATTCAAGATTTAAGCATGGTACATATCACCCACCATAAAAAAGCAGATAGAAGTGATGGAAGTCCAACTATCATCGGAAGTGATGTCACAATCGGGCATCGTGTAATGCTCCATGGCTGCACCATTGAAGATGCTTGTCTCATAGGCATGAGCGCAACCATACTCGATGATGCCGTTATAGGCAAAGAGAGTATAGTAGGAGCGAGTTCACTTGTTACCAAAGGCAAGAAATTTCCTCCGCGTTCACTTATTATGGGGAGTCCTGCGAAAGTTGTCCGTACCCTCACAGAAGAAGAGGTCGCCGAACTCTATGCTTCTGCATCGCGTTATGTTGCTTTTAAATCAGATTATCAAAACTAGTGGATGATATTTTTCATCCATTGTGCAATCATTGCAAGTTCATGACTCTCAATAGTATGCTCTTTTTGCAAGGCATGAAATGCTATCTCAAAACCATTCTCTTGTAGAAATGCTATCTGTTCTTGTGTTTTTTCAAAGGGTAAAACAGTGTCCTCTCTCCCATGTGTACAGAACCAATGTGATGCTTTCACATCTTCATTCATCTCAAGTAAAAGCTTCATCTCATCATAAATATACCCACTCACAGCGATATATCCAGCCAAAACTTTTTCATAACGGGCCCCAAACTCAAAAGTAAGCAGTGCCCCTTGTGAAAAGCCAAATAAAAAACTCTCTTCTGCATTAAATGCATCTCTAAACAAGACATCAAAAACTTTTGTCAAAAGTGTTGAAGAGTATTCAATACCACTCAGTTGATTCGGCGGGAGTGGATACCATGAATAGCCCGTATAGTACTCAAAAGGTGCATCAAGCAGAAGATAATTCATCGTATCTATCGCTAAAAACTCAGGTAAAGCCAAAAAGCCTTCTGCAGAGTCCCCTCTCCCATGTAAAATAATCATCAACTTTTTAGAAGGGATTTTTGCGGGTATAAAAATATTATCAAGTTCTAAGTTTTTCATGTAAATATATTTTACCATAAACTCAGAACATTTTATGTATAATCGCACCATTAATTACTCTACAAGGAATACCCATGCGTGGTTATAAGATTTTTGCCGGAAGTGCAAGTGTTGCGTTTGCTCAAGAGATTTGTCAAGTTTTAGATGTGCCTTTGGCAAAAGCGGATATTAAAAAGTTTAGTGATGGTGAAATTTCAGTACAAATTTCAGAATCAGTTCGTGGTCGTGATGTGTTTATTGTACAAAGTACTGGTGCCCCATCAAATGATAATCTGATGGAACTTCTCATTATGACTGATGCCCTTAAACGCAGTTCTGCAAGTAGTATCACAGCTGTTGTTCCTTACTATGGTTATGCAAGACAAGACCGTAAAGCTGCCCCTCGTGTGCCAATTACTGCAAAACTTGTAGCAAACCTTTATGAAACAGCGGGGATTGACAGAGTAGTGACTATTGATTTGCATGCAGGTCAAATTCAAGGATTTTTTGATATTCCTGTAGATAACCTTTATGGTTCTATCACATTTGAACATTACATCAAAAGTAAAAACCTCAAAAATCCTATCATTGCAAGTCCAGACATTGGTGGTGTTGCACGGGCACGTTACTTTGCAAAACGTATGGGCTTAGAG
>JALWON010000194.1 GCA_027083475.1 Sulfurimonas sp. | reverse complement strand
TTCCAGAAGAGTTAAACAAATTAGCAAACTACAAATAGGTTAGTAGAAATTTAGATCAATGCCCATTCCTATTTACGTATTAGCAAGCATCTTGGTTTTATTCCACAATTGTTTAAAATTGAGTTTTTATTCATGAAAAGCAAGATATTTGAGATAGTTAAAGAGTTTGGGATTCCTAAATATGATGAGAGAATCTGAGTGGATATTTTTATTGTTATTCCATGCTTTTATCTTCTTCTTTGTAACCATTTTATTTTTAAAAATGTTAATTTAACCCTTGATTTAGCAACAAAGAGGGGAATGATGGTTCTAAATAAGAAAAGGATGACTCAAAGTTCAATTCTTCCAGCAAGTTCGAAGATGAACTCAGAACTGACTAAAAGGCAATTCACAGCCTTATATTATGAAGAATTGTAAGATATTTTTATTCTGAAAACGTTCGACAAAGTCACAAATTTTAAAAAATCTTGAATATCTGGAAATGTTTAATTTTATTTCTGTGTTAAGATTTATCTTTTTTAGATTCAAAAAGTACATGAGAGATCCCAACAGTGTTAGCCCAGAGTGGAGAGAATATTTTGAGAGTAAAGACTCAACTTCACTGGAAGGCCCTCCAAGATATACACAACCCTCTACTAGTAGTTCCTCCACTGATCAACTTATCCAAGCACTCTCCCAAGTTTTGAGCTCAAAAGTAGACGTTGGGACTACTCAAAGCGCTACTAAAGTAGCAAGAGTCTTGAATTTATACAGGTCATATCAGACAGTTGGCCATGAGAAAGCAAAAACAGACCCTCTCAAATTATTAGATACCTACGGAAACATCCTTCAGATTGGTAAAAGGAAGAAAAATAATACTGAGAGACTTGATTACAGATTCCATGGATTCTCAGATACTCAATTAGAGAAGGAAATTTTTATAGGTAATTTTTTTTAATTTAAAGTTAAATAAGCAAAATTTTTTTTGTGCAAAATAATTTTATAATTTTGAATAGATTCAAATTACCAAAGAGGATTCTTATCCCAAAAGAAAATTTGGAAACTCAGAGATCTTATTGATGCCTTAGAAACAGCATATTGCAAAAGTATTGGTATAGAGTACATGCACATCAATAATGTTGAAGAATGTAATTGGTTAAGGTGCCAAACTGAAGAGAAATGTTATGATAAAGAAGATGCAAAAAGTATGCTGCATGCATATGATAGACTTGCCTGGTCAGTTCTCTTAGGAGATTTCCTTCAGTCAAAATACAACACTCAAAAACGATTTGGACTTGAAGGCTGAGATT
>JALWON010000193.1 GCA_027083475.1 Sulfurimonas sp. | reverse complement strand
GCAAACTCTGTCACCAAAGCTTCAAGACGAGAAAATATAGAGCTAAAGCGCTTTTTTTGTTTTTCAGAATCTAACATCTGTGTAGCGATTGTCCCTTTTGCAATAGGTGTTTTGAGTTCATGCATTAGGTTACGTAAAAAGAGTGTTCTTGCTGTGAGCAGATTATCTATCTTCTCGCGGGCTGCTTCAAGCTCATTGGCAACAAGTCCTATCTCATCGACACTATTGGTGCGAAAAGAGATTTTCATATCACCATTTCCAAAAAGCGCAATTTTCTTTCTCAAACGAATCAAAGGACGGAGCTTTTGTAAAATCAGCACAAAAGAGAGAGTAATCACCGTAAAAATAGTCGAATAGGCATACATAAGATTCAAATAATTATAGGGCTTTAAATTTTCATCTTTAATCAAAATAGAACCTACTGGCGTTTGCAATCGAAAATAAATAACATTTTCATCCTCAAGCATCGTCGCATTGAGTTGTCCCACACTGTTTTTTCTATACAAACCCTCAGGGCCGAGCATCAATGTTGATTTCACACTTCGGATACCCTCTTCTTTTAAAACAGTCGCCTCTTTGATAATTGCATTTTCTTGTTTTTTATCTTTGACTAAAAAGAGTTTATAAACGGCGAGATTAGCCTCAAGCATGACATTTTCATTTTGTCTTTGCTGATTTTCTTTATAGATTTGAATAATTACTGCATACTTTGTGAAAATATGATCAATGTACTGCTGTTTATTGAGCTTATAAAACTCCCAAAAAATAGCACTTACACTCACTAAAGTTAAAATAAGTGCAAAAAGAACTGTTATCAGTACTCCGTGGTGTCGTATCATATTTTCGGCTTTAAGCTATTTGAGAAGTTTGTAGCCAACCCCGCGAACTGACTCTATGAGTGCTTTATCGCCAAGTTTATTACGAATGCGTCCCACCATAACATCAATACTTTTGTTTGAAGAGTCTTCATTAATTGCATTGACATTGTGAATCAAATCTTCACGCGAAACGACTAAACCCTGCTTGCTGATCATATACGCTAAAATCCCGAACTCTGCGTTTGTGAGGTCAATATTGCGACCTTTATAGGTGATAATCATCGTCTCTTTATCGCATTTAAAATCACTCTTTGTTTGTGTTTTTGCCTCTGTTTTTGCCTCATAACGACGCAAAACGGAGTTGATTCTCGCTTCAAGTTCTCGTGGGTCATAGGGTTTTGGAAGGTAGTCATCGGCTCCGAGTTCAAGGGCTTTTATTTTATCAGTCACATCACTTCTTGCTGAAGAGATAATGATAGGAATATCTTGACGCTCACGAATCGCCTCACACACTTCCAAGCCATCCATACCAGGGAGTGTTAAATCTAAAATCACCAAATCAAAAGGTTCCAACTTTAAAACACTCACTGCCTTAAAAGGGTCATCTTCTGTAATCACTTTAAATGCAAACTGTTCTAAATATTCTGTTAGTATCTCTGCTAATTCTAAATCATCTTCAATCATCAGTATTTTTTGCATGCTTTCTCTCTTTATATTATATTTTGATAAATTCGTGTATAAAACTCACTGCGTGAAAACTGTTTGACGATGTAATCATCCGCCCCTCTCAGCAAGTATTTTGCTGTTTCATAAGAGTTTGCATCTTCTGCTAAAACTAAAATTTTCATCTCTTGGGATGTTTTATACAATCGTGTCTCTTCTATCAACGACAAGGCATTCACATAAGGCTTACTATCGTCCACAATCATTAATGCTATCTCTGGATGCAATTCTAATTTTTCTCGTGTTTCTTCATTGTTGTTTGCACTAATGACCTTAAACTTATGAAGGCTTAAATTTTGTTTTAAGTAAATGTTATAAATATGCGAATCATTAACGATTAAAATAGTGGTTTTTTTATTCTCTTTTAAGCGTTGGAGTCTTTGCATAGCTTGGTGTGCATTATGGTGTTGTTGTTTTATAATGTACTCTGCAATCTGTGCCCCTTCAAAGGTTTCAAACGTATCTTCATCCAACTCTTGAATGTAAACAATCGGCGCAATATTATGCTTATTTAAGAGGGCTATAATTTCACCGTTTGGAGCATCTTTGAGATTATTATCGACAACAGCAAATTCATACCGTGTTTTTGAAAGTTCTTGTTTTGCTTCTTTATATGTTCCTGTAAGCACATACTCAAACTCTTTATTTGCGTCGAGGATTTCTTTAAAAACTCCTCGCCCAATGTTACTTCCTTCAACTACTAAAAGTTTTGACATAGGTAGACTCCACTAAACTAATATCCTTGTAACATTATAGGCAATAAATGCTAAACTATAGGCAACAATCGAAGTAAATGCTAAAAGATAGAAGAAATAACGAATTCCTCCAGCTTCACGGGTAAAGACAACAGAGGCTGCCAAACAAGGCAAATAAATCATAATCACCACAATAAACGCAACTGCAGAAGCAAAAGAGATATTTTTACTAATCGCACCAACTAAAGTATTGTCACCTTCTGTAACATCACTCCCTAGTGAATATAAAACACCAAGAGTAGAGACCACAACCTCTTTGGCTGCCAAACCTGTTTGCAAGGCAACACTCATTTTCCAATCAAAGCCAAGGGGTGCAAAAAGAGGTTCAGAAAATTTTCCAATACTCCCTAGATAACTCTGTTCAAGCAGCTCACTTGAGCGCTGATTTGCAAGTTTTTGCTTCTCGTTCGCACTACTTTCCACAGCAATTTTTTGTGCATACTCTGCCTCTAATGCAAGATTATGCGGATAATTACTTAAAAACCAAACCAACATAGATGCCCCAGCGATAAAAGTCCCCGCTTTTTTCAAGTACATCATCGTTTTTGTCAGCACTGTATGCCAAATAAGTTTAAGAGAGGGCAATCTATATTTTGGCATCTCCATCACAAAAGGCTCATCCACTCCTTTAAACACAGTCATTTTTAAAACTTTGGCAGCAATTATCCCTATCATCGCACCACTAATATAAATAATAAAGAGAATATTTCCAGCCATTTCAGGCGAGAAAAAAGCACCTGCAAAAAGAACATACACAGGAAGTCGTGCACCACAAGACATAAAACCAATAATAAAAAGAGTTAAGAGTCTATCTCTGTCATTTTTTAAAATCCGGGCAGACATATAAGCAGGAATAGAGCATCCAAACCCCGTCACAAGCGGAATAAAACTCTGCCCATGCAGACCAAATTTATGAAAAAATCCATCAAGTAAAAAGGCAACACGTGACATATACCCTGTACTCTCTAAAAGTGCAATCCCTATAAAAAGTATAATGATATTGGGCACAAAAAGCACCACAGCCCCTACCCCTGCAATAATGCCATCGACGACAAGTGAGCGAATATCTTCATTGCTTATAGTAGCACCTACAGTATCACCCATCCAGCCAAAAAAAGCATCAATATAATCCATAGGAATCGCACCCACTTCAAACGTAAGCTGAAAAAGGCTCCACATAAAAAAGAGAAAAATCGGAATTCCAAAAAGAGGGTGAATTAAAACACTATCTATCTTTTCTGTAATGGTTTTTTTCTCTTGTTTTACTTTTTGTTTGAGTACCTCAGCAACAATACCACGGTTAAAAGAAGCATACTCCTCTGCAAAAGCCTCTTTGACATCATCACTATCGTGGTGGAGTTCAATATGCTTAGAAGCCTCAATCAAAATCGGTTGCAGTTCCGTCCAAATGGGATTATCATGTAGTTTTTCATAGGTTTTTTTATTGTTTTTAAGCAGATTAATCGCTATGTTTCTGTAGCTGTTTTCAGATTGGAAACGGTGCTTGTCAAGGTACCACACTATTTGTGCGATCTCCTCTTCAACAGGTTCGCTAAAAACCAACTTTGGTTTTACTTTTTTATCTTGATGTTTTTGCAACACGGTATCAATAAGCTTCTCAATGCCCTCTTTTGTTACCGCTGAGACTTTCACACAAGGCACACCCATGAGTTCAGACATATACTCTGCGTTTATCTCTATGCCTTCTTTTTGTGCTTCATCGCTCATATTGAGGGCAATAACCACTTTTTTACTCATAGTAAGCAATTCAGCTGTGAGTTGGAGATTTTTTGTCAGGTTTGTCGAATCGACAACATTAATAATAACATCATACTCTTCTGCACACAAATAATCATGTGTCACCCGCTCTTCTATTGTATAATCCGTAAACGCATAGGTTCCCGGCAAATCAACAACCGTAAAGTTATAGCCTTTATAATCAAACAAAACCTCTGTTTTATCGACTGTAACCCCAGAAAAGTTCCCTACATGCAGATGTGCATTAGAAACGGAGTTAATAAGCATACTTTTGCCGACATTAGGTTGTCCAACAAGAGCTACTTTAATGTGTTTTGAGATGACAGGACAGCTTTTTTCTTCCATTAGAGTACCTCTACTGCTATAAGCTCTGCTTCTTGTGCTCGCAAGGCTAAACGCATTTTCCCTACTTTTACTTCTATCGTCTGTTTGGCAGGAGCCTGTTCTAAAACTTCTACAATCGCTTCTTTCATGAGTCCAAAAGAGATTAATCTCTGTTTGAGCTCATCTTTGGCATGGAGCTTGAGTACTCTTACTTTTTCCCCACGCTCACACTCTATCAGTTTTTTCATGCTACTCTTCTTCTAATTTATTTTTGTAATGATAATGAATATCATATTAAATTAAGATAAATATTTCTCTAAATATGAATAATTAATGTATAATTATAGCACTAATTTTAAGAAGAGGTATTTATGGACTTTTTGTATAAACCATCATCACACTTTAACTTAGCCAACCTGTTTACTTTTGTAAACATTACAGCAGGGCTTCTGGCAACCTACAACATTACACATAACAATTTTGTTTTTGCTATTATTTTAGCTTGGATTGGAGGAGCATTTGATATTTTCGATGGCAAAATTGCACGAAAATATAATCTTTCTAATGAATTTGGCATTCAGCTTGATAGTTTTGCAGACTTTTTGAGTTTTGTTCTTGTGCCTGTCTTTTTAATTTTTCAAGCTGTTTACTCACCACAACTGAGTGGTTTGAGTATGTTTCTTGCGGGTGTTGTGAGTATCGCTTATGTCATCGCAGGGCTGCGACGCTTAATTCACTTTAACATCAATGCAGATGCAGGTGAAGTCGATAAGTTTTTTACAGGAGTACCAACACCCCTTGGTGCCATTCTTTTATGGCTTGTCTATCTGAGCAATGCCTATGCAATACTCTCAGCCTTTAGCGTGATCATTCTCATGGCAATCATTGCATGGAGTCTGAATTCTACACTTAAAGTACCCCATCCATAAACGCTTATTTTGCATTTACGGCGTATCTTCCACTTCCAAGTAAAACAACAAGCAAGCTCATCACAAAGAAAATGAGCGGAGACTCCATCGCAAGTCCTCCATACTTGGCAAGTGAAAATGAAAAACCATACGCTAAAAACATTGCCATAAGCATATTAATCCCCACAACAACAGATGCAA
>JALWON010000192.1 GCA_027083475.1 Sulfurimonas sp. | reverse complement strand
GTAACGCACCAACATTTATCTATGCCGCTATCAATACCCTCATCAAAGAGAAGATAAACTTAGACAATGTCATCTTACTCCTTTTCCCCGTAGGCTTTGTCAATGTTGTCGAGTCTAAAGAGTATGGCAAAAAGTTTATGGAACATTTCGATGCGGAAGGTATCATCCTCCAAGGCAGATATGGGGCTTCAACAATGGTTGTCGCTTCCTTACATGCAGCCTACAAACTCATAAAAGATTTCGATACTGGACAAGGTAAATACAATGGCAAGTAGCCTTACAAACTCACATTCTAGCTCTACTTATGGCAGTAATCCCGTCAAAAAAGATGAAGTTCGCGTCAATGAAATGGGAAGTGAAATCGTAGAAGGCTACACTTGCAAGCCAAAAGATTATGATGCCAACCGCCCCATCATGCATTATAAGACATTACTCCTTTTGTGTGATGATGAACGCTGTGGTAAAGCAGGCAAAGATGACAGAGCAACCCATCTGCGTGAGATTTTAAAAGAGATGGGACTCAACAAAGGTGAAAACCGCATAAAAGTAAGCCGCACTGGCTGTTATGGTGCATGTAGATTTCGTCAAGTATGTCAAGTCACAGAAAATACACAAGCCAATGGCAATGAAAAGAACAATGCCCTCTGGCTCAGACATACCCATCAATTTTCAGATGAACAATGGAGAGAGATTTTTACACTTTTAAGTGAAGATAAAACACTCTCTGAAGCCTTAGATGCAGCAGTTTTTATTCCGATGAAGGTTTACAACTAAATCCTTATGGGTGAAAAATCACTTCGCACGGGCTATACCACAGGCACACACGCAACAGCGACACTTTTAGCTTGCTTGTATGAGTATTTTGACAAGCTGTTTATCGAAAATTTAGCCGTTCTTTTACCGCAAGGGCAAGAAGCACTTATAGAAGTACAAAGAGAAAGTGCTTGTTCTTTTAGCACTATAAAAGGCGACAATGACGATATGGATGTGACAAAAGGTTGTGAGATTTTCTGCCAACTTACGACACAAACTCCTCAAAGATTAAAAGCACAAGAACCCTCACTTTTAGAAATACAAGGAGTGAAGATTTATGTTTATGCAGGCACAGGCGTTGGGGTTGTGACCAAAAAAGGCTTAAAAATCGAGCCAACACACCCTGCTATCAATCCAATACCCTTAGAGATGATGCAAGAAAATTCCAAAAACATTGTACAAGACTCAGAAGAAATTTTCCATGCTGTTTTTAGTGTCAAAGAAGGTGAAAAAATCGCAAGAGATACAGCCAATGCAAAAG
>JALWON010000191.1 GCA_027083475.1 Sulfurimonas sp. | reverse complement strand
AATGAAATATACTTGGATGGATTTAAATGTTTTAGATTCGTTTGATGACTTTTACAAGCACATACAAAATATGCTTAATTTCTTCGGTTCAAAATATGACATTAATTTTGGCTAGGCACTTATAGAGGGGATGACATGTAAAGCTTGTGAAGCTACTATAGAAAAAGTAGTGCTTGAAACAGGTGGGGTAGGCAGTGTAAAAGCTTCATCAGAAAAGAAAAATGCTCTTATCAGTTTTGATAAAACACAAATAGATAGAGAGACAATAGCCAAAGCGATAGCGACCACAGGGTATAAACCAGTAGCATATATACAAGATGGGAAAACAATACCTATCACAGGTATCAAAGTAAGTAAACATACACTAGATTTACCAAGTGTGAATGTGCAGAGTAAATGCGGTGGTGGAAAATGTGGCTCAAGTAAATGTGGAGCCGGCAAGTGTGGAACTTCAAAATAAAGGATAAATCATGTTTAGTACATTTAAACCAAAAAAAGAGATTAAGAGTTGTTCAACCCAATCAGAAGGAGATAACTGTTGCACCCCACAGCCTAAGGGAAAAGTGGAGTGTCCGAGTTGTCATCAAAAAGCAAAAGGTGTTTTGGGAAAAACTTTTGAAGCTTTGGTTACAGAAGAGAGTAAGTCTCAGTTTTCATGTTTTGATGGGTTTTATTACTGTAAAACGCCAACTTGTAAAACTGTCTATTTTCGAGATGAAACTATTCTGACACAAGAGGATATGCAAGTTGTTGTTGGACTCAAAGAGGGGGCTACTCCTGCTACAGTATGTTACTGTTTTGAGTGGACAAAAGAGAAAATAAAAGCTCAAATTGAGGCAACAGGTGCAACAACAGCACTTGAGGACATTCAAGCTAAAATGGAAAATCCAGGGTGCTCTTGTGAAATTTTGAATCCTAGTGGTGGGTGCTGTTTGGGGGATGTTACGAAGGCTATTAAAGCGATAGCCAGAGACTGAAAATAAATTTTACAGTCTCTGAATGAGGGAGTGAATTATATTTTATCTTTGAAAGATTTAATGTTTTTGATTAAATTTTCAAAGAGTTTTTCTGCTTTATTTTTCCCTTTTATCTCTTTTTCTGTTTTTTCAATGGCTGTTTCTAAATCTTTATAAGTGACATCACTTTGACTAACATAGCCTAGAAGTTTTGCTTTTTGCAGCTCATCTTTGGCAACTTGTAAATCTTTCAGTGCTTGTTTTTTGTCTTTTTTTGCAATATGACTTGCTTCTACTATGAGACCTTGTACTTTAATGACAGGAATAGGAACAACACTAATCTCCCTTACTAAAGTGCTCAGTGCAGTTGTTAAAATAGCATCTGCTTTGGTAAGTTCATTGTTGTGCAGGTATTTGGATGCGAGTTTGAGTGCATCTGGATAGGTTGCTACTGGTATGCCTGTAGTTATCACATCTACTTCACTTCTGAGTGTGTCTAATAAGACTCTTGCTTCTTGGATTTTTCCATCGCTGAGTAAATCTTTGACATCATGAATTACTGCTTTGATTTTTTTGCTATCTCCGATATATTCTGTTGAACGCAATGTAACATCTATAGGTAATATTTTAGGGGCTTTTTCAGCACTCAGTGCAACCTCGAGTTTACCAATAGCACCTTCTATATCTTTAATAGCACTTTTTTTATCTTTGTGTGCTACATCAATCAGTACTTTTTGTGTTAGTTCTACTGCTCGTACTGCCTCTTTTGTTACATAGAGACTATTATTTTGTATATCTAGTTTTGCACTGTTGAGTGCATCCTTGGAAACTTGTTCTGAACTTTTTGCCATTACCATTGTGTTAGATAGTAATAGTGCTGTTGTGATTGAAAAAATTATTTTTTTCATGACTTCTCCTCTAATATTTGATTTACGGAAGAAATTCTATCTCAAAGGATTTGTTTTTTTTGCTACTTAAGTAGCAAACAGAAGAGTTTTTTAAAAATTAGATTGAGGTATCATAGAAAAATGATTTTAGGAATAAAAATTGTATGAAGTGGTGACCCCGAGGAGAATTGAACTCCTGTAACATGGATGAAAACCATGGATCCTAACCGCTAGACGACGGGGCCACTTTTGTAGTTTGTAAATGGTGTCCTGTGATGGATTCGAACCATCGGCCACATCATTAAAAGTGACGTGCTCTACCAGCTGAGCTAACAAGACATGTTCTCTTTGTTAAGAGGTCGAAATTATAGACAAAATCTGTTTGTTTGTCAAGACAAATTGCAAAAAAATGTAATAATTTTGATTTTATTGCTATTTATAGATTTTTTATAGTGCACACAGTATAATGGCCCTGAAAAAACTGCCTATAAAAATGCAGCTATTCATTTCCAAGAAGATATAGATGCAGGGGGAGAAAGAGTTTTACCAACTATTAACTCCATAGGAGTATAATTCTGCCACAATTTAATGAGGTAGATAGAAATGATTAGTAAAATTCAAGATGTAAAAAAAGAAGTAAGTAAGGTTGTTGTAGGGCAGGAGAAGATGATAGATTCTCTGCTTATAGCACTTCTTTGTGAAGGGCATATCCTCATAGAGGGTGTTCCAGGACTTGCAAAAACAACAACTGTCAATGCACTCTCAAAAGCCTTGGGACTCAACTTTAAACGTGCACAGTTTACACCCGATCTTTTACCTTCAGATATTTTAGGTGCAGAGATTTATGATCCTCAAAACAATCAGTTTAAAATTAAAAAAGGTCCAATTTTTACAAACCTTTTACTTGCAGATGAAGTTAATCGTGCCCCGGCAAAAGTACAATCAGCACTGCTTGAAGTGATGCAGGAGAAGCAAGTCACTTTAGGTGACAGCACTTTTAAACTTGAGCTTCCATTTTTTGTTATGGCAACACAAAACCCTGTAGAACAAGAGGGTGTGTACCAACTCCCAGAGGCACAGCTTGACCGTTTTATGCTCAAACTAGTAGTGGATTACAACACAAAAAAAGAGGAACTCGAAATAGCTCGTCGTATTTCAAGTGGTAACTTTGAGACAATCAATACAGTCCTCAACAAAGAAGATATAGAAGCACTTAAAGAGACTATTAATGCTATTCATGTCGATGCAGAAGTTGAAGAGTATATGATAGAACTTGTAAACGCAACTAGAAACCCTGCAGAGTATGGACTTGAAGAGATAGCTGAGTACATTCAGTTTGGGGCTTCTCCTCGTGTAAGTATAGATATGTTTAAAGCTGTTAAAGCTATGGCATTTATGCGTGGCAAAGATTTTGTGACCCCTGTAGATGTGGCATATTTGGCAAAAGAGTTGATGCGACACCGTATTGTTTTAAGTTATGAAGCAGAAGCTGAGGGTATTACGACTGATGAAATTATTCAAAAAGTGCTTGAAACTGTAGCTATCCCATAGGTGCTGTTGTGAGTAAATTACAAAAAATTTTAGTTCGAGCCAGACGCCAAGTTTTTTCTGAAATGGTGGGAAACAACCCCTCTATTTTTCAGGGAGAGGGCTATGATTTTATAGAACTTCGTGAGTATATGGCAGGGGATGATATTCGTCGTATTGATTGGAATATTACGGCAAAGATGCAAAAACCCTTCATTAAAATTTTTCGTGAAGAGCGAGAACTCAATGTTGTGATTGCCTCTGTACTCAATGGAAGTGTCCATTTTGGATCTGAAAAATTCAAACAAGATGTGATTGCAGAAGTTGTGGCACAACTCTCTTACTCGACACTCAAAAATGCTGATTTACTGACTTCGTATATTTTTACAGATAGAATGGTTTCTCATAATAAACCGAGTAAAAAGATTCATCAAGTACAAAAAAGTGTGAGTGATATTGTAAACTTTAATGCACTCAATCAAAAATCAAACCCAAAAGTTATGGCAGATACACTGTACAAAAGACTCAAACGCAAGTCACTTATCATACTTGTAGGTGATTTTTTTGAGTTACCCGATTTTAAACTTTTGGCAAAAAAACATGAGGTTGTTTGTGTAATCGTACGGGATCATTTAGAAGAAAAACCACCGCAAATGGGTTTTGCTTCTTTGGTTGATCCTGAGAGTGGAGCGACTTTAGAGAGTGATTTTAATAAATTCTCTGTAGAGGAGTATGCCAAAAAAGTCCATACCTATGATAGAAAGTTGTATGAGACATTAAGAAAACATCAAATCCGTTTTACCAAGGTCTACACTAACGAGCGTGTGGGTGTGGCACTGAGAAGATTGTTTGAGGGAAGATAATGCAAAACAAACTACCTGAAATACCTATTCATGACATTAAACCACTTTTAGAGATTCATGAGTATTCACTCTACTATTTTTTAGCATTGCTTACATTGGGTGTCATTGTGTTTGGTGTAGGTATCTTTTTTTTAGTGAAGTATTTAAAAAATCGCAATGCCTATAATCTACGTAAAGACTCTTTTCATTTGCTTGAAACACTCGATCTCAATGATACAAAAAAGAGTGCGTATGCAATTAGCCAATATGGAGCAGTTTTTAAAGATGATTCTCCAAGACATACTGAAATGTTTAGTAATTTAAGTGAACGCCTTGAGCAGTATAAATACAAGAAAGATGTAGATGCATTTGATGAAGAAGTCAAGGGCTATATAGAACTCTACAAGGGCATGATAGATGTTTAATGGTTTGTACTTTGAGTTTCCATTTTTTGCCTTAGTAATCCTGATTTTTTTACTCTGTGAAAAGTTTTGCAAAATGAAACTCCCTTCCATCTATTTTCCACATGCACAGCAGTTTTTAAGAAGTGGCGTTTCTAGCTCTAAGCTCCTTTTATTTTTGAAATGGCTGACAATTTTGATGCTCATTTTTGCCATTATGAGTCCTGTAAAAGATGAAACTTATGAACTTGAACCAAAAAATGGGCATGAAATAGCGATGATACTTGATGCTTCCCAATCGATGCAAGCAAGAGGTTTTGATACAAACAACATTAACCTTACACGTTTTGATGTTGTCAAATCGATTGTGGCAGATTTTATCGCCAAACGCAAGAGTGACAACATTGGGCTTGTTGTTTTTGGGGCTTACTCTTTTATAGCCTCTCCTCTGACCTATGACGAACATATTTTAAATCGTATTGTCTCACAACTCCAAATTGGGATGGCAGGAAAATATACAGCCCTTTATGAAGCCTTGGCACAAGGGGTGCATCTGCTAAAAATGACAGAGTCAAAGTCGAAAGTTGCCATACTTCTGACCGATGGTTACAGTACACCAAGTGTCGATAAAGTGCCCCTGCAAGTTGCCATAGATATGGCAAAAAAAGAGGGAATTAAAGTCTATCCAATCGGTATAGGCTCAGCCAATGGTCGAGATGGCTATAACAAAGCCGTCTTGGTGAAAATCGCTAAAGAGACAGGGGGTGTTGCGTTTGGTGCATCGAGTGCTGCCGAGCTTGCAAGTATTTATAAACGCATTGATGCACTTGAAAAGAGTGAGATCAAAAATGAGAGTTATACCTACTTAAAGTATTACTATATTTACCCACTGTTTATT
>JALWON010000190.1 GCA_027083475.1 Sulfurimonas sp. | reverse complement strand
AATATCAAAAGAGCAGAAAATTACCTCAATAAATTATTAGGTAAAAAGCCTGATGAAGCCCAAGGGAGTAATTGACTCCTTGAACTTTAGTAGCGAAAACTTAGAAGCATTTTTAAGAGATGAGAATTATATCATAGAAATTGTAAAAAGCATAGGAGTCTTTAATCCTGATAGGTGGGTGCAAGAGTTTAAAAAGCCTTTAACCCGTAACATTGTAGAAGCAAAGATACTACACACCTCAACGGGCTTAGTTCTACCCATAAAAAGACACAGTACAAGCCAAACAAAGCAAACCTTAGAACTTGCAGGGTTACACTCCTATACTGATAAATCTAAGCTTTTAAGTGAGCTATTGAGTGATTTACTGGAGCATATACAAGAAGAGACAATAACGCGGCTTGATGTAGCGATAGACTTCAAGGGGAAAATACCAAATAAGGTTATTAAAAAACTTTGTGCAAGTAGAGTTCCTTTTAGCTGGTGTAATTCAAGATATTTGAAAACAGAGAGTGAGAAAAAGACAAATACTCACATAAATATTATTTTATATCCAAAGCATATAAAAGAGAATTTAGACTATGAGATTGAAAGGTTAGAGTTTAGTTTTAGAGGTAGCTATTTTAGAGGGCAATATTTAGTTAAAGATATGCAAGAAGTCTACACAAAAATGCAAAAAACCATTAGGAGATTTACAGGGCTTGAAGTGGTTATTAAATCGCTTTAAGGTTTCCTATAAGTTATTATGTATAAAATTTTTAGCAAAACCTCAACAAACAACGATAGCAACGGACTTTGAAGCACTTTAAGTTTAAACGAAAAAAAAGGACAAAAATGCAAGAAAAACGGCACACATTTTGAGACATATTTAAGCTATGCGAAAGAGAATTACACAGCACGAGTCAATGCAGATAATTTGCTTAGTTTAGAGAGTGGACTTTTAGAGAATTTAAGAGAGGTTAGGCACTCTTTATCTAATCAATACAGCATAGAAGATACAAGAACAGTAAGAGAGGTTTTAGAGCATGGAGAATGAGATAGTACATAATGAGTTTTGTAACGAATAAAGTAAAAGGTAGAAATAAGCAAAATGATACACTTAAAAGATAAACCTCTAAAAGAGAAAAATCGTTACGAAGCGATAAAAGACTTTTATGTCGTTTCTAAAATGTTCAGAGATGATACACTCATGACAGCAGTATCACTTAAGGCGGTAGGGGCGAAGCAAAGACCTTGCTTTATGCTTAGAGATTTACCTAACTTGTGGGTAGTGAAGTACAAAGAAGAGTTAAGCACTATT
>JALWON010000189.1 GCA_027083475.1 Sulfurimonas sp. | reverse complement strand
CTCTCTATGTAAACCTCTTCACCACTCTCATCGACTCTTTTAAAAAACTCTCTCATCTTCTCTCTCTTTTATACGTTTACTATGTCGTTAATCTCTAGTCCAAATCCGCCAAGTCCGATAAAATCAGCTTTTTTCATAGAGCTTAAAAGATTCATTTTTGAAACACCAAAAGACTTGATGATCTGCGCTCCTATGCCGAACTCCTTCATCGCAGCATTATCCTGATGGTTCGTTTTATTTATAAAGAGTAAAAGACCGCTGTTTTGTTTGAGATACTCTATGGAGTTTATAAGATTATTGTATTTGTCCTGATTGAGCAGCAGCTCACAATCGGGAATGACATTGTGTACACGTACATTTGCCACCTCACCTGCATTATAGAACAAAATAGCCGTATGGTGCACACCATCATGGTCTTCAAATGTGTGACGGCTTACCTTTACACCAAAAAACTCGACTTCCTCTACTTCTATCTCTTTAACAAGACGCTCATTTGCAAGGCGGTACTCTACAATGTCGGAGATAAAGACAGTATGCAGCTCATGCTTCTTTGCAAAAACATCCAAGTCATCTCTTCGCGCCATCTCTCCATTGTCTTTAATGATCTCACAAATAACACCTGCTTCACTAAGACCTGCCAAACGACACAGGTCAACTGAGCCTTCAGTATGTCCTGTACGCACGAGCGTTCCACCCTCTTTTGCAATAAGTGGGAAAATATGCCCGGGCTTTACAAGTTCATCTGCGTTTGAAATTGGATTTGCAAGAATTTTGATAGTATCATCACGCTCCTTTGCAGAGATGCCTGTCAAAGCATTTTTAGCATCAACTGAAACTGTAAACGCAGTCTCATACGATGATGTATTTGAACTTACCATAGGATTTAAGTCCAATCTGTTTGCGATGGACTTTGAAAGTGCCACACATATCAAACCTCTTGCGTGTGTCGCCATAAAGTTTACATGCTCAGGAGTTGAGAATGCTGCAGCATATACCAAGTCACCCTCATTCTCTCTGTCTTCATCATCTACCATGATGACCATTTTGCCTTTTTTAATATCTTCTATAGCTTTTAAAACTCTCTCAACTGGTTTCATTTGATTCTCTTTATATTTATTAGTGCTTCTATTATATAGAAATATTCATTAAAATGAGGTCAAAAAAAAATTTTTGATATTTTTCAAAAAAACTCTTGACATTAAAAAAAATTTTGTCTATAATTTCGCTCACAAACACAGAGTGAATGTGTTTAAACACCGCGGAATAGAGCAGTTCGGTAGCTCGTCGGGCTCATAACCCGAAGG
>JALWON010000188.1 GCA_027083475.1 Sulfurimonas sp. | reverse complement strand
AGCGGGGAGATTTGATCGACGTATTTTTGTTGAGTTGCCTACAAAGAGTGAACGCGCTTCGATTTTGAAAAAATATTTAGAAAAAGTACCCCATGAAGTTGATGTGAAAGTTGTTGCAAATATGACAGTTGGTTTTAATGGGGCAGCGCTTGCCGCTCTTGTGAATGAAGCCGCACTTCTCGCACTTAGACAAAATAGTTTTCATGTAGAACTGGAACATTTTAACCAAGTGAAAGACAAAGTGATGTTTGGTAAGAAAAAATTACAGATTTTAAATGAGAGACAAAAAGCCTATCATATTGCCTACCAAGCGGGGAAAGTAGTGCTTGCAACATATTATGATTTGTCTTTTGAAAAACTGATGCTCGCAAGTGAAAAACTGACTCCTGCAACTGGGGATGCCCTTTTACAACAGGAGTTAGAAGCAAGGGTAAAAATGCTGCTTGGGGGTATTGTTGCTTGTGATCTTGCTTATGGTGAACATACAAGTCATGCAAAAAATGATTTAGATGAAGCCAAAGCACTTGTAAAAAAGATGTGCCAAGAGTATGGCATGGGAGCAACACTACTCGTTTCATCATCGGAAGAAGAGGAGATTATGTCACGGTTACTCCATGAGTGCAGGGAGTTGCTTGGAACACTTCAAGATGTTACACAAAAGGTGCAAAAAGTTTTGTATGAGCGAGAGAGTATAACAAAAACAGAGGTTAAAACATATATAGATGCAGTTCTTTAGCGGATTTTCTTTAAAAAATGAACAGCACTTTTTTGATAGATTTTTAAAAAAAAGTGATTATACGATAGCGGGATTTAGTTATGGTGCCATTGATGCACTCCAAGCAAGTTTAGATACACTCGGCAGAGGTAAACGCTTAGATACTTTACAGCTTTTTTCACCTGCATTTTTTCAGACAAAAGAGCAAAAGTTTAAAAGATTGCAGATGATGGCTTATAAAAAAGATAAAGATGCCTATATGCAGGCATTTATCAAGGCATGTTTTGCTCCTTATAATGTGCAAAGAATCGAGCAGAGGACAACTTGTATAGAGGAGTTAGAAGAACTTTTGTATTATGAGTGGTCTGCAGAGTCGTTAAAAAAATTACAAAAGCACGGGGTGCATATAGAGGTTTATCTTGGATTTGAAGATAAAATCATTGATGCAGCGGCTGCAAAAGCATTTTTTATAGCTTATGCAACGATAACAAGTATAAAAAAAGCAAACCATTTTTTACAAGAAAATTAATAGAAGGAAAAAATATGAGTGAAATTAAGATAGGTGTGATTACAGCAAGTGACAGAGCAAGTAAAGGAATTTATGAAGATATTTCAGGAGTAGCTATTCAAAATACGATGAAAGATTATCTTAAAAGTGAATTTGAGATTGTTTATAGATGTATTCCCGATGAACAAGATGTTCTCGAAGCGACAATGAAAGAGTTGTGTGATGAAGCAGGGTGTGCTTTAGTGGTCACAACAGGGGGAACTGGTCCAGCTTTGCGGGATGTCACTCCTGAAGCAACTGAGAATGTATGTGAAAAAATGATGCCAGGTTTTGGCGAGTTGATGCGTCAGGTGAGTCTGCAGTATGTTCCCACAGCTATTCTCTCACGACAAACAGCAGGCATTCGAGGAAAAAGCCTTATCATCAATCTTCCGGGAAAACCAAAATCAATTCGTGAGTGTTTAGATGCTGTTTTCCCAGCAGTGCCTTACTGTATAGACCTTATTGAAGGACCATACATAGAAACAAATGAAGATGTCATTAAAGCATTTCGCCCAAAAGCAAAATAAGATATAAATATTTGCTTTTAGAGTTTATGATTTTCTACAGTAGAGGGGATGGTATTGCCACTTGCTTGCATACTTAATGCTTCAGGATAGGCTTCATAGTGGTCTCTTACTGCTTGGGCAAGTTTCATTTTAGTTAAAACATCTATAACACCATCTTCCCCAACAGCGGCATATAAGGCATTGACAAGTTCATCTTGTGGTGCTTCTACTTTACTTGCCCATGAGTGTAAAAGTTCAGGGTCTATATGTGTTGGCAATGAACCCATAATGCCAACATCATTTTGGTTGTGAATCATAAGCCCTGATGTCGTGCCTCTGTCGAGTGTAAGCACTTGGAATAAATAGAGTGTATGATACTCTAGCTGTTGTCGCTTTGCTTGTTCTGAAATGCTTGTTCTTGTTTGAAAAGCATTAGATATAATGTCTATATAGGTATCAATGATACCTTCTCCAAAAGCAGAGGCAAAATCATAATCTTTTTGTGTCTCTTGGGTCTGATAGTTTTCAAGATAAAAATGAGAAACACCTCGAGTTCTGTTGAGGGCAGGGATATTAAAGTATTTATTGCCTTGTTGTGTCCCCTCTTTATAGCTCTCTCCTGCTAAGCTTTGTAATTTTGCATCAAAAATCTTTTTATCTTCTTCATTATCAATACTCGGATTTAAATCAGCCATAATACGCCAATATGAGGGCTTGTCTTTTACCTCTGTAAAACTTATATGCATATGAAGAGAAGGAACATTTGGATTTTGTGGATGAATAATTGTAGAGATTGCCGTGGCTGATTGTAAGTTTCTATGGGGTTGTTCATTATAATGTACTTGAGAAACATTGACACTTGCTGTATTAAAAAGCATTGCATCACGAGCTTCAAAACGGCTTCCTCCACCATGCAAGCCCGCATCTCTAAACCATACCACCTCTTCAAATGCTTTGTCTTCACCTATTTGTGTACTTAAAGCACTGAGTTTGTCTGCAAATCTTTTTTGTAAATTTCTCACAAGGGTATAAGCACTGATTGCTTCTTGTGATTTTGCCATTATCATTTCCATAGAATACTTACCTTTATTTATTTTTAAAATAATAGCATAGAATAAATAATAATTTATATGGCAATTTGCCATATAACAAGAAAGATTAGAAAAAAAGTACTATAATTTTCAAAATTTATGCAAGAGAGCACAACATGGCAAAGAAAAAAATCTTATTTGAGTGTCAGCATTGTGGACTTACAACACCAAAATGGATGGGAAAATGTACAAATTGTGGTGCATGGGACTCCTTTGTTGAGTTAAATGAACAGCAACAAGAAGTTGTGAAGCAAACAAAATCTACTGCTGCTACTGCTGTTAAAGCGATGAGTATCAATGATGTGATAGAGGAAGAAATTTTTCGTTTTAGCTCACTTGATAGTGAACTTGATACTGTTTTAGGCGGTGGTATTGTTCCTGGTTCTTTGACATTGATTGGGGGAAGTCCCGGTGTTGGAAAATCAACACTGCTACTCAAAGTGGGAGCAAATATCGCCTCACTCAATAAAGATGTTTTGTATGTGACAGGGGAGGAATCAACTTCACAAATCAAACTCCGTGCAAATCGTCTTCGGGCAAATCATGATGCACTCTATTTGTTAAGTGAGATACGATTAGAACAAATACTAGTAGAATTAGAACACCATAAATATGACTTTCTCATTATTGATTCTATTCAAACAATTTACTCAGAAAACATCTCCTCAGCACCAGGATCAGTTACACAAGTGAGACAAATTACCTTTGAACTGATGCGCATTGCCAAAGAGCGAGATATAGCCATTTTTATTATTGGACACATTACAAAAGAGGGTTCTATCGCCGGACCGCGTGTCCTTGAACATATGGTGGATACTGTTTTGTATTTTGAAGGCGATAGTTCTCAAGAGTTGAGAATTCTTCGTGGTTTTAAAAACCGTTTTGGACCTACAAGTGAGATTGGTGTCTTTGAAATGCGAGGCGAAGGTTTAGTCTCTGCTACTGATATTTCTTCGCGTTTTTTCAACCGTGATTCAGAGCAAGCAGGTTCTGCACTTACCGTTGTTATGGAGGGGTCTCGACCTATCATTCTTGAAGTACAAGCCCTCGTTTCTGAGTCTCATACTCCAAACTCCAAAAGGCAGGCAACGGGCTTTGATAACAATCGATTAAATATGCTTTTAGCTCTTTTAGAGCGAAAACTTGAAATTCCTCTTTCTGGTTATGATGTTTTTATTAATATTACCGGAGGCATTAAAATTACTGAAACAGCAGCCGATCTTGCAGTTTTAGCTGCGATTTTGAGTAGTTTTCGAGATAGAGCCATTTCTAAAGAAACCGTTTTTATAGGGGAAGTCTCTTTAGTTGGTGATGTAAGAGAAGTGTATGCACTCGATAGTAGACTCAAAGAGGCAAAATTACAAAATATATCGAAAGTATTGTTAGCGAAAAAACCTTTAGAAAAAACGGCTATGAAGACATTTATTGTTGATGAAGTGACAAAATTATTAGAATGGTATTGAGTACCTATCCACAAATAAAACCAATGAACAGAGATTTAAAATGATGCCTTGTACTAGGTATTATTTTAAACCTCCCTACGGGCGAAAAGGAAAAGGCACACCTGACTTCGTTAGATTTTTTCATCTTAGCTACGGCTAGGATTTTAAAAATCTGCCTTGCATCTGTACCTTTTCCTTTTCGCTGTTAATTGGTTTTATTTGTGGATAGGTACTTAATATTTATCTTTATTATTGTAGAATTAGAAATACAATATGAAGGACTCTAATGTTAGATGCAGAATTTAGAAGTGAAGAGAAATTTTCAAGACTTTCAATCGCTTATGATAATGAAAATGAGAAGCAAAAAGTGAATCAAAAAATTGATATAATTATATCAAAATATACTATAAAGCCTGAAGTCTATACGACAGCCGTATCCAATGGTAAAGAGGTTTTAGTTATAGAGTATGGAGAAGATATCAATCGTGAATTTGGAGCAATCTTTGAAGAGATGATTAAAGCTTTAGAAATTACACATTTAATATGATATACTCATAAAAATCATTTCAAGGAAGAAAAATGGCTGAAGAAGAAAAAAAAGAAGAAGAAGCACCAAAGGAAAAAAAATCGAGTAATATGTTGATGATAATCATCATTGTTGTGCTTGTATTGATTATTGCGATTGGTGGTGTTTTAGCATTTATTCTTATGGGCTCAGATGATGAAGAAGATGCGACAGCAGCACCTCAAGTAAAAGAAAAAAAGGTTGTCAAACAGAGAAAAAGTAGCTCCTCTGGTATGATGGACAACTCAAGACAGCTGAGTGATATAGGTACTTTATATCCTTTAGATACTTTTACAGTAAATTTAAAAAGTGATGCAGGGAGAAGGTACTTAAAAGTAACACTCTCTTTAGAACTTGAAGGTGAAGAGTTAAGCTTAGAACTTGATGCAAAAACAGCAGTCCTTAGAGATAGGATCATTCGAATTTTAAGTTCTAAAACCTTAGAAGAAATATCTTCCAAAAAAGGAAAAAGTAAGGTCGAAAATCAAATCATGGACACCTTGAATTCCATGATATCAGATGGAAGAATTAAAGGTATTTATTTTACTGAATTTGTCATTCAGTAGTTTTACATTGTTCTCTTTTAGACTCCTTTTCATGCACTCAAGGATGTCTAAAGGCTAACCACCACCAACAAAATCCAGAAGTTCCAATTTGTCACCATCTTTTAATTTGTAACTACTCCAATT
>JALWON010000187.1 GCA_027083475.1 Sulfurimonas sp. | reverse complement strand
CTTAGTTTTCAATGATCTCAAACATTCCTCAAAAGCTTCTACTTGAAGTCTCTCTAGCCCTTTTTGATAAGGTCTCTCTGTTTGTGGATGGGAATTATAGAGAAGTGTTGCTTAGAAATTGCTTAATCTTATTAATGTGCTGGAAGAATTTTTCGATTTCTTTTTTTACAAGTTGCTTTGCGTTAACTCTTTCCGTATATCATACCAAATACATTAATTCATATACAAAGGAAAGACTATGGGACTATATGACCGCGATTATGCAAGAGGAAACTTTTCTGCATACCAAACACAGAGTCGTGATGATTCACAAATTATCTCTTTTGTAAAAGAGACATATAAATTATTTGCCGCTTCGATGATGGCAGGTGCAGTTGGTGCTTATGTAGGTGTTCCTTTAGCAGGAGCTATTCAATCGATGATGTGGCCGCTTTTCTTTTTAGAAATTGGGCTTTTGATTGGCTTACAGTTTGTTAAGAACAAACCAGGGATTAATCTTTTAGTAATGTTTGCTTTTGTCTTTATGACAGGTATTACTTTAGCACCTTTGTTAGCCTATACACTTGGCATGAATGGTGGGGGTGTTATTATAGGAAATGCTTTTACTATGACTTCTGTCGTATTTGGTGCAATGAGTTTTTATGCTATTAAAACGACAAAAGATTTTACAAGTTATGGGAAACCGCTGATGATAGCTATGTTTGTTATTATTGGTTTTTCGATTTTAAACATTTTCCTTGGCAATCCAATGTTTCAAATCATTATTTCTGGAGCTATTGTACTTCTTTTTAGTATAATGGTTATCTTTGATACACAAAATATTATCAGAGGGGCTTACCAAACACCTATTGATGGAGCTATTGCTCTTTATTTAGACTTTTTAAATATTTTTACAGCTCTACTCCAACTTTTTGGTATTTTTGGTAGTGATGACTAAGGAGATTCCTTCTGAACTCTTACGGGTGATTGATGCAAACATCAATCGCCTCAAAGAAGGAATACGTGTCGTTGAAGACATTTTACGCTACCGTGATAGCAATAAACCCCTTGCCTTAAAACTCAAAACACTCAGACATAAAGCAACTATAGATACATATAAAGAACTCCTTGCACAAAGAGATAGTATCAACGATGTTTTACGCCCTTCTACGAAAAGCGAACAAACACGCAGTAGCATTGAAGGCATTCTGGTGGCAAACTTCAAACGAGCACAAGAATCTTCACGTGTTTTAGAAGAGATTTTTAAACTCCAAGAGACAGAGTTAAGTGAGAATTTTAAATCTATTCGTTACGAACTCTATACACTCGAAAAAGAGATTATTTTACACGAGATGTAATAAACGCAACTTCAAACTCTAAATAAGAGAGTGGATATGCCCGCATCAATTGCTTTGTCTCTTTAAAGCTCAAAACTTTACGCGAGCCACTTACTCCACTGCGTTTAATATACTGAAACATTTC
The DNA here is from genome assembly GCA_027083475.1 of Sulfurimonas sp. GTDB lineage: Bacteria > Campylobacterota > Campylobacteria > Campylobacterales > Sulfurimonadaceae > Sulfurimonas. The sequence goes on along the minus strand of JALWON010000187.1, from coordinate 4,099 downwards.
TCGTACACTAGAAAATTCCATATTATATTGTAGTACTTCAAAATCAGCATCAAAATATTTTTCTTGTAGTTTTTGAATTGCTTTAGATGATTGTAATAAGGGTTGTAAAGATGCTGTAGCATTTAATGTTTTAAAAGTATTTGCTGTAAAAATAGCAAGTGCTACTGGAGCATTTAAAGTATGAATACCTTGAAAAACACTTTGTAAATCCTGTGCCCACTGGAGTGCTGATGCAGAAAAAATATAATCATACTGCTGTGTCTGGAGGTGTTCAAAAAGTGTTTTATCATTAAAGTCACCATAAATCGCTTCTATATTTTCAGACTTTGGATGGAGTTCTAGCATACCTTTTGCAAAATCAATACCTGTAAATTTTTCATACTTCCAATCAATACTTTTACAAATTGCTCCACTGCCACAGCCTAAATCTAAAATATGTTGCGGTTTGCTTCTAACAGATGAAAGGAGTTTTTGAACAACCTCTGTTTGAATAGAATTGAGTGATTCATAACTCAAAGCATGCTTTGAAAATTCTGAACTAATTTTCATCTTTTATTGAGACTCAAAGAGAGAATAAAAATCGCGATAACACACAAAACAATCGTTGCACCAGAAGGCAAAGAGTAATAATAAGAGAGTGTCATTCCAACGATAACACTCCCAAGTGCGATAAAAAGTGAGATAAGTACAGTTTTTAAAAAACCGACTCTAAATTGCAAGGCTGCTACAGTCGGAATGACCATTAAAGCCCCAATCAGTAAAGAGCCTACAACACGAATAGAGAGGGCGATAATAATAGCAACAACACTCACAAGCAGATAATTCAACAATGTCACTTTGATGCCACTTGTTTTTGCTACTTCTTCATCATAAGCTATAAAATAGAGTTCCTTTGAAAACAGAAGCAATAAAAGTAAAGCGACAGAACCAAAACCCACAATTGTAAGAATATCTGCTTGACTAACTGAGAGAATGGAGCCAAATAGATAAGAAAACAGCGAGTTATTAAAAGCACCCCCAAGAGAAACAATGATAATAGCCACGGCTAAAGACCCAGAGAGCAAAATTGATAAAATAGCATCTGAGTAGAGTGCAAATGTACTGCGTAAATACTCTATCATCCATGCTGATAAAACAGCAACAACAACAGCCATCCATAAAGGATTAAATCCTGCAACCAAACCAACAGCAACACCTACTAAAGCAGAGTGTGCCAATGTTTCACTCATCATGGAGTAGCGTTTGAGCACAATAAAAGTACCACTAATTGAAGCGAGTGTTGCAATAAGGACACCTGCTAAAAAAGCTCTTTGCATAAAATCGTATTCAAACATCTCAAACATACTTTTTCCTAATGCTCATGGTGCTTATGCTGATGAATAGAGTGCGTTTCTATACCATAGAGTGCTGACATTTCATCACAACTAAGTGTCTCTTTTGGAGAGTTACAAATGGTAATTTTTTGATTGACAGTAAAAAGCCTACTAATGTCATCTGCTATCACACCCACATCATGTGTTATAAATAAAATAGTAATATTTTCTTCTTTGTTGAGTTTTCGCAAAAGTGCATAAAAACGCTTTTGCGATACCATATCTACACCAGTATTTGGCTCATCCAAAATCAGAATCTCTGGTTTAGAAGCGAGTGCTCGAGCTATCATAGCACGTTGGCGCTGTCCACCAGAGAGTTTTCCAACCATCTTCTCTTTTAAATCTAGAACATCCATCTTAAGCATACTCTCTTCTATGCGTTGCTTCTCCTCTTTGCTCAAAATGGAAAAAAAACTATGTTTAGAGGTCACACCCATCTTCACTATGTCTTCTACAGTTGCAGGAAAATTTTCATCCACATGCGATGCCCGTTGTGGGACATAGCCTATTTTCTCCCAATTTTTAAAAGCTTTCAGTTTTTTTCCATAAAGCTTGACTTCCCCACTTGTCGGTTGTGTGAGTCCAAGCAATATGCGTGCAAGTGTTGTTTTTCCCCCGCCGTTTGGTCCAATAATGGCGATATACTCTCCATTAAAAATTTCTAATGAAACATTTGACAGAATATGTTGTGAAGCCGCACTAAAATTGATATTTTTCACATCAAAAATAGGCACTTTAAAGCTTAATGACAAGAGAGTGCCTTAGAGAGTTTTTGCAGATTGATTTGCATCATCGCTTCATATGTTAAATTTTCTTTTGCTTCATCTGCTGTAATATTACCCAATGGTTTTAAAACATCTACTGCAGTTTGTGTTGCATTTGCGACACCTTTGATTGCCTTATCGCTCGCAAAATCTTCAAAAAATACGGTAGAAACATTATGCTCTTTAATTGTCTGCATTAAGCGAATGATATTTTTTGCATTGGGCTCTGCCTCAGGAGATAAACCACTCAAAGAAGCAACATGAAACCCATACTTTTTTGCCAAATAACTAAAGGCATTATGATTGACAATAATCGTATCACGCTTACAATCTGCTAACCCTGTTTGAAATTTCTCATCGAGCTTTTCAAGCATAAGCAAATAGGCTTTTTCATTTTGCCTATACAGAGACTTATTTTTTGGAGCAATCTTCACGAGTTCTTGGGTAATAACCGCTACTGCCTTTTGCATATTTTGAAAATCAAGCCAATAATGAGGGTCAATAGTTCGCGTATTTTCAAAAGTGTGAAGTGAAACATATTGACTCATATTCACAGCTCTTTGCTTAAAATGAAACCCTGCTGTCCATGGTTCAAGTCCTGCTCCACTATATAAAATCAAAGCACTCTTTTCTATGTTTGCAACAATTTTTGGTGTGGGTTCATACTCATGGGGTTCTACACCAAAGGGCAAGATATTGACAATTTTGAGTGTATCACCTGCAATCTGTCTTGTAATGTCATAGAGGGGAAATGTAGTCACACTCACAATAGGGCGAGTCTCTTTTTTTTCTTTTGCACATCCTGTGTTCAAGATTGTCAAAAGAAGAAAAAAAAGGACTATTTTTATACTATTATTCATGGTATCTCCCCTACTTTATAAATTAAGTTTAGCATTATACCTTATTTTGTTAAGTTTTTTTTGATATAATTCGCCCAATTAAACTTAGGAAATACACATGACGACTAGTCTTTTACTTATTATCCAAATTGTACTTGTAATTATTTTAGTAATTGCCGTACTTCTTCAAAAAAGCTCAAGCATCGGTCTTGGAGCTTACAGTGGCTCAAATGAGTCTGTTTTTGGGGCAAAAGGTCCCGCAAGCTTTTTAGCAAAAACGACATTTACAATCGGTTTTTTATTTGTAGTAAACACCATTGCTTTAGGGTATATGTACTCGCAAAACAAACAGGCTTCTGTTGTTGATAAACTTGTTGAAAAAAATGATGTTGCAGCACCTGCTGCCCTCCCAACAACACCTGCACCAACTCCAAAAAAAGAGGGCAAATAATGTTAGACGAAATTTACAGTAACTGTGAATCAAAAATGCAAAAAAGCATAGAACATATGCAAAGAGACTTTAAAACACTCCGTACAGGGAAAGTAACAACAAGTGTTTTAGACAATGTAAAAATTGATTACTATGGGACAGCAACACCACTTGACCAAGTTGGGTCTGTTTTAGCAACAGATGCAACGACAATCGTCGTAAATCCTTGGGAAAAAAATCTTCTTTCAGATATAGAGAGTGCTATCCAAGCAGCTAATATTGGAGTCAATCCAAACAATGATGGCGACCAAATCAAACTTTTCTTCCCTCCAATGACAGTAGAACAACGTCAAGAGTCTGTCAAACAGATGAAAGGTATGGGAGAGAAAGCAAAAGTCTCCATTAGAAATGATAGACGTGATGCAAATGATAAAATCAAAAAACTTGAAAAAGAGAAAGAAATCACGACAGATGAGTCCAAAGCCGCTCAAGATAAGATTCAAAAACTTACTGATAAATTTATTGCCAATACAGACAGCATCTTAAAAGAGAAAGAAGCTGAAATCTTAAAAGTGTAATCCTGTGGATATTAAAAAAATTTACATGGATGCAGATGCTCTTTTAGAGGGGCATTTTAAGCTCAGTAGTGGGAATCACTCACAGTTTTATCTTCAATCTGCGAAGGTTTTAGAG
>JALWON010000186.1 GCA_027083475.1 Sulfurimonas sp. | reverse complement strand
TTAAGCTCTAAACCTTTTGCACTCTCAAGCACTGATTTTGCAATGCTATATCGCCCTGTATCATAATAGACTTCCGCAAGATAAGGAATAATAAAAGTATCTTCCCCTTCAACAAGTTCTTGTGCAATTGTGAACTCCTTTTTAGCCTCTTTATAATTCTTCGTTTTCATATACACACGCCCCATCAACATATAGAGGTTTGAGCAAATTTTATAAGTCGCTTGTAACTCCTCCTCTTTGAGTGCAAGAACATCCGTACCATCTTGCGCTTGTATATAATTTTTCCTCAGTGCTTCATGCTCCAAAGCCAAACGCTCAATTTTTGGGAGGTAGTACTCTTTTGCCGTTTCTATATACTGCATAACTGCATATAAGAAGCCCATCTTCAAACTCTCATTGGAAAGCTCTGTGTAAATCATTTCCCAATACAAAAATGCCAACTCCTTGTTCGAGTTTCCAACTACTTCCGCATCTTGATTCATTCCCTTTGCCGCTTCGCGATGCAAAATATCAAGATGAAAATTTATTTTTTGATTGAGTGACTTTTCTGCTTTATTGATAATTGCGTATCCAAACATCCGCACCTCATCATCTGTACTTGAGAGTGTTTGACGGATTATTTTCAAACTTGCAGGTGAAATATTGGCTGCTAAAAAAGAGAGTGCCTTCAATTTTTTTGATTTTGGTGCATATTCACTTAACATCAAATCATTCATCGAACCCTCACCAAAGCTGCGTTGTACCTTTAAAAAGGACATACTAAACTCATCAAGATTTAAAAAGCTCGTTGTTACCTGCTTCTTTTTATACTTCACATTCACAAGATACCAAGTTACCCATACAGTAAAAAAATACCCTAAGAATGGAATAGAGAGATTGAACAAAAACATAAACGCAATCACAGCAATTTGGTTGTTTTTATGCAAAGATATTTGAAATAAAAGTCGCTTGAACCAAGAGTTTAAAGCATTCTCTTGAAGCCTTTTTCTATCTGCTAATGCTACTTTTTCTCCACCACTCACAAATCTTTTACTCACTATTTTTGATACAAAGAGCGATAGCGCAAAACTCAAAACAAGATGTAATCCTAAAATAATATACATATACTCTTCAAAGAGTTCAAAAAAATTATTCACTATAATCTTCTTTTAAGTACTTCTCTAAGACTCTTGCATCTTGCATATTAAAACTCAAATGTTCAAACTTTTTGTCTCTTTCATCTTGAAGCATCCCTAAAAGCCTATTCATATAACCAACAACAGAAGATTTATCATGTAAAGGGAAAAGATTGATGATGTAGTAATTCCCATTACG
>JALWON010000185.1 GCA_027083475.1 Sulfurimonas sp. | reverse complement strand
ACATCTTTTTCTTTTATAAGCTTATCTACCCACTCACTAATATGCGGAATAACAAAAGGAGTCACAACCATGGAAAATATCACAATAAGTACTAGCAGCGATGCCATCTCCTGAGTCAATATGCCTCCAGACTCCGCTACTGCAAAAATGACAAAAGAAAACTCCCCAACTTGCGACAAAGAGAGTGCTGTTTTAAGTGCTGTTGCACTACTTGAAGATAAACGCAGGGTAACAAACATCACAAAGGTTTTCAGCAAAACAATTAGTACAAAAATAGCACTAATGAGAAAAATATTATCAATAAAAAGGCTCAAATTCACTTTCATTCCCACTACCACAAAAAAGGTACCAAGTAAGATGTCTTTAAAAGGAGCGATGTCCGCTTCTACTTTATGATGGTACTTTGTCTCAGCAATCACCATACCTGCAACAAAAGCACCTAAAGAGTAGGTAAACCCCATAGCAGCAGCAAACAAAGCAGCCCCCATAACAATGAACAAAACAGAGCCCATAAAGAGTTCTTCAAGCTGACTTGATGCTGAAAAGTGTAGCAACCATGCCACAATCTTTTTTCCAACAATAAGCAAAATACCAACCACTGTTATAGCACTTAAGAGTGTATGAAGTACAATCGTACTCACACTCTCATCACCCTCACTCGTTAAAAATCCAATCAAAATCAAGATAGGAATCACTGCAATATCTTGCAAAATAAGTATTCCTGTTGCGTTTTGTCCATAGGGAGCGTAAATCTCTTTAGAACTTTTGAGGTAACTTAAAACAACTGCTGTTGAAGAGAGCGAAAACGCAAGTGCAATAATAATAGAAGATTTACTCTCAAGTCCAAAACCATAATGCGAAGCAAGATAAACAATAAGTGCCGTAAAAAGAACCTGCATAAGACCATTGCCAAAAATCTCTTTTTTCATGACATTCATTTTTTCTAAAGAGATTTCAAGCCCAATGGTAAACATCAAAAAGACAATGCCAAACTCCCCTATCATTTCTAGTTCATGTGAATGGCTTGCCTCTCTGAGATGAAAAGCATATACCATAAATGTTCCTGTAAATATATACCCGATAATTTGAGAGATTCCAATTTTTTTGAGCAAAATATTTAAAACAATAGAGATTCCAAGTCCGACAATAACAAAAATAAGTGCGTGTTCCATATTCCTACTTTTATAAGCTAATAAGACATTATATACTATAATCGCGAATATATAATATATGGAGCATACAAATGACAAAATACATTTTCGTAACTGGTGGAGTTTTAAGCTCTCTTGGAAAAGGGATTACAGCGGCAAGTGT
>JALWON010000184.1:496-1318 GCA_027083475.1 Sulfurimonas sp. | reverse complement strand
CCTCTCCTGAGGTGGAATGCATACCCAAACAAACACAACAAACACAACGATATACTCCAAGATAAATTAAAAAGCAAAAGACAATAATCAATTCACAACAAACATATGCATTCCACCTCAGGAGAGGTGGAACGAGGAAAATATTATTGCCAGAGGTTTTGGTTAAAGATGCCGAGTATTATTATCTTATTTGTCTTTTTATCTATTAAAAATGGCACTGTATAGCCTTTATAGATGAGTTCTCGAATATTTTCATCGTTAAGAGATTTTCGTTTTCTGTGGATATATGGGTTTGATGGTATATTATTTATGTTTGCAATGACTTCATCATAAAAGTTTAATGCTCTATTAACGCTGTCTTTGGCAATGAACTCAACAATAACTTCAAGCTCTTGGTTGAGCCTGTCAGATTTTTCAAGTATCAAAGTTGAGATGCTAATTTCTCTCTCACAGAATCAAGACCATCCATAAAAGGAGTCGTCTGCATTTGATTGTTTTTGTATTGTGTGACTCTGCTTGAGATTTCAGCATCTAAAGAGTTTTTCATCTCTACAGCACCCTTCGGCAAGGAAGCTATAAAACTCTCAAACTTTGATATATATTTATCATCTATTTTAACCATCATTGTCATAATAAACCCCTTGCTTGTAGTTTGGTTATTATAGCATATTTTGAAATGATTGAGATGGAATAGGAGGGGTCAGGGTTAAACTTTAAACTTTTTAGGGCAGACAATTTGACACTTTATGTCTTTTCTGATAAAATATACTTGCACATATAAGTGTAAGGAGAGGCTATGGCACAAGTGACAATATACATGAA
>JALWON010000184.1:0-486 GCA_027083475.1 Sulfurimonas sp. | reverse complement strand
AGTCTCTTGAGTGATTTTGTTAAGTTTGTCAAACTCTCCTTGGATGATGGATACCCTACGATATCAAAAGATGAAGCTAAGAGAAGAGTTGAAAGGGCTGTTATGGATGTAAAAAATGGCAATGCCGTGCTCCTAAATCAAAAAGAGTATGATGAAGATATGGATGAGTTTTTAAAGTCGCTGTAAATGGTGATTGTTAGAAAAAGAGAATACTCTATAGCCCTAAAAGTAATCTTGTCTTTCATTGCCAAGGATAGTAGAAACAGAGCCTTGAACTTTAAAAATCAGCTGGATAACAAAATCAATAATTTAGTAAACTTTCCTCATAAATTCCAACAATCTAAAAACCACTTTGACGAAAATGTAAGAGATATGGTCTTCAAAGGCTACACTATTACTTATCTCGTTGAAGATGAAAAAGATAGAATTTCTATACTTGATATTTATAAGTGGGTTGATAAAAAATAGGAGGGGTCGGGTTAAACT
>JALWON010000183.1 GCA_027083475.1 Sulfurimonas sp. | reverse complement strand
TGCATGTAATTGACTCAAAAGAGCAACTGATAGGAGTGATAATTGTATTTTTTTTGACATAGGTATCCTTATGTAATTATATTTTTATAAAATGTTTGTGTGTGATTGTTTTTAGTTTGAAGGGGGGGGGTGAAGTTATAACAATTCGAAGAGGTTTTGTTGTGAGTGTGCATACAGAAGCACTCAAAGCCATAATCTTTTTTAAAGACATGTATGCTTGTATTGCTGCTAAATTAAAGTAGTTTTTTCCAAAACCTTTCGGGAGTTGCATGCTTCAGTTCTCTTATAATTTTTATTTTTTCGCATTATAACGGAAGATTCTTCTCTATAGCTGAAATATCTCCTTTTAGAATTTTAAAAATTATAGGCAAATAGCATCTCCGTTCGCTCCCAATCATTCGCTGTTTTTACACTACTTTGTCGGTCTTGACTGATAGAGTATGTCAAAGCACATGTAAACTCTTTGTAGCTGTAATCTACAATTATATCTTGTTCTACAATATGTGCTTTCACCCCTGTATCATCAGCATTCCCACTAAAATCACCATAAGCATAGGTAAAATGTATAGCATTCAAAGCATACCCAATGCCACCTACAAGAGCAGCCGCACTTCTGTTGTTTGTAATGTTATTGAGTATCATGGTGTCCATACTTGTATAGAGTGTTCCTCCTCCAAAGCCTGAAAAACTGCTCTCACCCACACCATTTTTACTCGCATAGTTATACGCAAAACTGAGTGTAGCATCTCCTATAAAGGCTTCACCTAACACACCATAAATATCTGCATTGACACCACTTCCAGAGAGTTGCGATTCATTGAGATACTGTGCACCAAAATGCAAATCGGTTGTTTGGTTCAGATGATACAAGTAGCCAGTATCTATATAAAAAGCATTTGTGAGCTGTGTAATGTTGTAGTACCAAAGGTTAAACTCAAGACCCTCTGCATAAGAAACACCTCCAAAGTTTGTTCCATTTGCAGCTGTTTTGACCCATGGGGTATCAAGCCCTGCATCGGTTCCCTGCCATTTACTTAAGTGCCCAAACATCCACGAAAAGCCACTCTGCTCATAGCTTATAACACCACCACTAAAGGTGTTGTGTATCATGGTAATATCATCACTATCCGCAAGTGGTGTATCGATGAGAATACGCCCTGCTTGAATCTTTACTGCATCATACCTGTAACTCAAATACACTTGTGAAAGAGCACTATAGCGTCCATCAGTAGAAGAAAGCTCCGCATTATTTTTACCTTGTGTTCTCTCGCCTGTCGCAAAATTGAGATCTTTTGACACAGCAAGTTCCGCTCCAAAAC
>JALWON010000182.1 GCA_027083475.1 Sulfurimonas sp. | reverse complement strand
GTGGAAGATGGTGAAGAACTTTATGATGCGAAATGTGTAATGTGTCATGGTGACTTTGGTTCTGGTGGAGGAGGCTACCCTGCCCTTTCTAAAGGAAATGCAGAAGAAATGCATAAGACTCTAACAAACAACAGATGGAAAGATCCTGAAGCTCCAGGCCCAGTACGTGTATTTGGTTCATATTGGCCAGAAGTAACAACGCTTTGGTGGTACATTCGAGATGGTATGCCACACCCATTTTCTGATAGTTTAACTGATGATGAAGTATATGCTTTAACTGCTTATATTTTAAACATTAATGAAATGAGTATTGATGGCGAAGAAGTAGATGATGATTATGTACTTACTCGTGAAAAATTCTTAAAAATTAAAATGCCAAATGTGGATGGTTTTGAACCTGTAATCCGTGGTGCAAATGCTCTTCCTGGCGTGCGTGCATATTTTGCGAATGCGAAAAACTTTGGTGCACAAAACTTAAATCAAGGTGCAGTAAGATGCATGCATGATTGTCAAAAAGCAACGGCAAAAATTAAGTATATTCAAAACGGAGGGATTAAAGATTTTACTCCACCGATGAATACTGCAAGAGATTTACCAGCGAAAAAAGCTGAGAAACTAGATGTAAAGAAAACATATACAGCAGCATGTGCAATGTGTCATGACTCTTACCTCGCTCCGGGTGCACCTGAGTGGGCTGGTTATACAGCAGATGGTATGGATACAGTCTATGCAAAAGGTATTAAAGGTACTGAGGGTGGAATGCCTGCAAAAGGTGGAACAGACTTATCTGATGCAGATTTCAAAACAATGGCAGACTACCTCGTGAGTGGTAAAGTTAAATAAAGAGAGAAGGACAAAAAATGAAAAGAAGAGAATTTTTAAACTTAACAATGGGAGCACTTGCCTTAGCAGTGGTTCCAGCAAGTGTAAAAGCTGAAGATTATAGAAAATCTAAACCAACAGTATGGAGTGCACATACAGTAGATGATGCACTTAAAGCACTTTATGGTACAAGTACTATCATTGAGAGTGGTGTGAAAGTAAAAGCACCAAAAGTAGCATCAAATGGTGGTGCAGTACCAGTTGATTTTTCAGCAGATATGCCAATCAAATCTATAGCAGTATTTCAAGATGCGAATCCAGAGTCTGCAGTAGTTGTGTATGAAGCGACAAAATATTCAGTCAATAAATACTCAATCAAAATTAAAATGGCAAAATCAGGGACTATTACTGTAGCAGCACTTGGTCAAGATGGAAAAGTATACGGCGCAAGAGTAACATTAGATGTTGCACTTGGCGGATGTGAAGGTTAAGGAGAATATTATGGGTATGAAAGTAAAAGCAAAATTAAAAAATGGTGTAGTACACGTAAAAGCATTAGCAAAACATGAAATGTCAACATATAATATGATGGAAAAGAAAACAGGAAATAGAGATGATGCAAACTTCATCACACATATTTCAGCAACTGTGAATGGTGAAACAGTTTGGGATGCTTCAACTTCTCAGTTTCTTTCTAAAAATCCTATCTTCAAATTTGCATTTAAAGGTATTGGTGCAAAAGGCGATAAAGTAGAAATGCACTGGGTTGACCGTAAAGGAAAAACTGGTAAAGGGAAAGGAAAAATCAAATAATTTCCCCTTTTTCATTACAAGAAGCTTTGGCTTCTTGTAGACCTCCTCAAACAACTTACTTACAATTCAAAATTTTAAATCATAAGAGATAGTATGCAAACAAATAAACAGGGCAAAATTTTAGAGCTTTTTATTACAAAAGATGATGCAGATAAGACAAGAGAGCGTGTTGCATTTGTTAAAGTAGATAATGATGGCATTTTAGAAGATAAATTTTATGCGAAAAATATCTTACGTTCTATTTTAATAACTGCAACAGATAGTTATAAGATAACACAAGAGAATAAAATAGAGCTTCCATGGGGCTCTTTGGGGGAAAATATTGTCACTGATATTAATCCGTATCATTTAGTTTGTGGCGATAAGTTAAAGATAGGCACAAACACTTTAGAAATCACACAAAACTGTACTCTTTGTAAAGGACTCTCAAGTGTCAATCCAAAACTTCCCAAACTTTTAAAAGATGACCGAGGAATTTTTGCTAAGGTGATTAGTGGAGAGGGAAGGATAGAGGTAGGAGATACTATCGAGATACTCTAGTACCTCATTTTTGATAGTATTTATATACCCCTTCCATTTTTGCTCCCATATTGAGCAGGAGCATATCAGCAATAACGAGTGCTGCCATAGCTTCACAAACGACAGTACCGCGTATGGCGACACAAGGGTCATGGCGTCCTTTGAGTGAAAAATCAACCTCTTTGTTCTCTTTTGTAATGGTATGTTGCTCTTGAAAAATAGAGGGAGTCGGTTTGAAGTAAACATTTAAAATGATGTCATCACCATTACTAATGCCTCCTAAAATTCCTCCTGCATGATTTGTCTCAAAGCCATTCGCACGGATGGCATCATTGTTTTGTGAGCCTAAACGTGTGCTACTGAGTATGCCATCACCTATCTCAACTGCTTTGACAGCATTTATGCCCATCATAGCATCAGCAAGAACGGCATCAAGCTTGTAGTAGAGTGGTTCTCCCAGACCTACAGGTGTGCCACTGATTAACACTCGTGCAACACCACCCACAGAGTCATGCTTGTTTTTTGCTTCTAAAATAGCCTCTTTTTGTGCTGCTTCTTTTGTTGCATCAAGGGCATAAATAAGACTCGATTTTGCTTTTTCATAATCAAACGCTTCACTTTTAATCCCCGCTACTTCACTAATGCCACTGTGCACATGGATATCAAGTTCTTGGAGCATAAGCTTAGCAATAGCTCCAGCAGCAACACGAGCAGCCGTTTCGCGTGCAGAACTTCTTCCGCCACCGCGGTAGTCTCTGAGCCCATATTTACTAAAGTAGGTAAAATCAGCATGTCCTGGGCGAAAAATATCTTTTATGTTTGAGTAATCTTTTGATTTTTGATTGGTATTGTAGATAATCATAGCAATAGGCGTGCCTGTACTCACACCTTCAAAAACCCCACTGAGAATCTCTACTTTGTCAGCCTCTTTTCTTGCTGTTTCAAATTCACTCTTGCCGGGTTTTCTACGGTCAAGTTCGGCTTGAATAAATGCTTCATCAATGGTTAATCCTGCAGGAATACCATCTAAGAGACAACCAATGGCACGTCCATGCGACTCTCCAAAAGTGCTTAATCGTATTTTTTGTCCAAAACTATTCACTCGGCATCTCCTTTGAGTATCTTCAAGGCTATCTCTGCTGCAATCTGTTGCGCTATTTTTTTACTTTTCCCGACAGCTTTGGCATACTCTTTGTTTTCTATGAAAACACCCACTTCAAACTCTTTTAAGTGGTCTGGTCCGCGGCTTGCCAAAACTTTGTACTCAGGTGTCACTCCATAGCGGGCTTGTGTGAGTTCTTGCAGGGAGGTTTTAAAGTCACGAAAGAGGGAGTCAAGAGAAATCTCTTCATAATTCTCTTCAATGAGTGCTATGCTTATCTCTTGGACTTTTGCTAAGCCAGATTCAAGATAAATTGCACCCATAAGTGCTTCAAAAGCATTGGAGAGGAGTGAGGATTTTTCTCTGCCCCCATTATTCTCTTCTGCTTTAGAGAGTAAAAGATACTCACCAAGACAAAGTACTTTTGCTAGTTTGTCAAAGCCTATTTCATTGACAAGCGAAGCGCGTATTTTTGAGAGTTTGCCCTCATCTGATTTTGGAAATTTCTTAAAGAGGTATTCCCCGACTATAAGGTCCATGACCGCATCACCTAAAAATTCTAAGCGTTCATTATCGTAGGGCTGTTTATAGCTTTTATGTGTCAGCGCTTCGATAATGAGCTCTTTGTTCTCAAAGGTGTAGTTGAGCTTTTTTTCTAATGTTTCTATGTTCTTATGCATATTTTCCTCGTTATTTTCATTGAAAAGAGTCTGTCTCTTCATTGAAAATGGTATGATAATTTTTTACGATATTCCATTGAATCGTTTGGGTATCGATGGCATGACAGTGACTACAGCGTTTAAATGCAAAAGGGTAGCTCTGTTTGCATTGGCTACAGCTATACTCAAAACTGAGATTTGCTTGCAGCGGTGTATTTTGGAGTTTTATGAGTACATCGAGTTCAAATATGGTACTGCCTTTACTCAGCGTTATATCACCCCGAGCACTGTAAAGTTCTCGTAAAAAATCATTGTTTGTAATTATAGCTAAATTCAATGCTTTTGGAGGGAGATTCCAGAGTATATCTATGAGTAATTCCCCACTTGAACCATCAAAATGTTCCCAAGCAAGTGCCGGATCATTGGCAAAAAGGTATTCAAACACCATGTATTTGAGTTGGTGGTGCTCTTTGTAAAAGGAGAGAATTTGCGATGTTTTCTCTGCTTGCGTTTTTTCGCTATCGTGTAAAAGGGCAAGATTTTTGAGATAAATCTCATCTTTTTGTATCGCTTCATTGAGTTCATCAAGTGGTTCTAAAACTTTGAGTGCAGATGTATAATCGCGCAGGTACTCATAGACTAAAAGAAGATAATGCAGGGCTTGGGGTGTTCTTGGGGAGGTATGGAGTATTTCTAAAAATATCTGTTTGGCTCTTTCTAAAAAACCTGCTTTAAAGTAGACTTTTCCAAGTAAAAACATTGTCTCTTTTTCATTACTCCGAGAGGGTAAACGCAGGATTTCCAGGTAGATTTCTATCGCTTTTTCAAAATCACCACTTTTTGTATAGGAGTTGGCAAGCAGTAACCATGATTTTTGCGAAAGTTCTCCACTAGAGATTAAAATTTTGAGTTCATTTTCTGTAGGGAGGGTATGGAACTGTTGTAAAAATTTGTCTAACTCTTTGGAGTTGCCCTTCGTTTTGTATCTGCCCCACCAGTACGATAAAAAAGTAATCGCAAAAATAAGGGCTAAAAAAATAATAATCGAAAAGAGAGGATCACGAAAATCTAAGAAAAAACTATTCATGAGTTATATACCACGACACCATAATCATTTTTAAGATTGTAAAAGAGTGTGTCTGCTCCAATTTCTAAATCTTTTAATTTACCCAGTTGTACGATAGCATTTTTAGGCACAATGATACCATGCTCTTTAAAAAATTTTTTAATATTGACAAACTTCACATCTGCAACAAATTTATACTCAAACTCATGATGGAGTTTCATCTTGTCATAAGAGAAGATGTGCTCATTAACATGGAGTTGGTCAGAGGCAAATTTGATGGGAAGGTGTCCTGAGAGATCTGTCAAAAGGGGCTCCACATGGGCATGCTTTGGGGGAAGTGTGTTTTTTTGCACGAAAATGTATTTGTTGTTGAGTTTCATGTTGGGAGTGTTTTTCCAGTATTTATAGGCTGGATTAGAGACACCAAGCTTGGAAGAGACCTCCCGCCAGAGCCAATAAGAGTTTAAAGTATTTGGTAAATACGACATGTTTTATTATAGTGTTTTTATTATTAAAGTGTTGTGAAAGTCACACTTAAAGTGTGAGACTCTTGTGGTTGGAGGGTTTGAAAATCATCATAGGCATTGGCACTCTCTATGCAGACAAATTGTCTGTAGGCATCT
>JALWON010000181.1 GCA_027083475.1 Sulfurimonas sp. | reverse complement strand
ACATTTAAATCTGCAACCAATGCCTTAAATACTTGCATTTGAAATGTTTCATCGTACTGATAGGAAGCATCTTCTACCGCTATAGAAGGCAAAGTATCTGCCTGTTTAATCACTTCTATCGTTGCATCCGCTGCAAATATGTAACTGTATATAAATAATAATGAAAGAAAAATTTTCAATTTCACTCCTTAGATGTTAATATTACAATTGTTTTTGTTGATTTATTCTCTGGGTGAATAGGAAAAACAACATTCAATAATCTTTTTTTAATCCGTTTTGCCTCTTCATTTAAAGCATCATTCGCCGAATAAGTCAAAATACGAAAATCAATCAATTTCCCTATGCTACTGAGTTCAATGACTGCTTTTACACTGTTACCCTGTGAGTTTGGAGGAACTGTAAAATGTTCATAAACTATTGCTTGAATTTTAGCGAAATATTCATTAACTTCTTGTGCATTCGAGCTTGTAGGAACATCTTCTTTCTCTTGTATCACTCGCTCATTTTTTTGAGACAAAGGAACTTGTTGGCTCAGTTGGGCTATTCTTTTTACATCTTGTGGCTTTGGCTTTTTTTTACTTATTTTTTTTGTCCAGACATCACTAAAGAGGTTGTTAATATCTATCTCTTCACTCGGTATATCCACAGGTTTTACAACTGAATGTACTTTTTTGACACTCTTTTTTTTCTTCGCCACACTCTTTGTCACAATATTTTCTAAAGAGATAGATACAAAATTATTTTTATGCAAAGCATAACTGTTAATTTTTGAAGCATTCACCAGCATCATGAAAAAGAGTACTGCAAAAAAAGCAAAAATCACAAAAGATAAAAAGCCACTGATTATAAAATAGCGATTATCTTCAGCCATTGGTTGCGAGTGACACTTCAGTAAAACCAGCTTGCTTTACAGCCGCTAACACTGACATCACAACTCCATAATCTAAGCTTTTATCTGCACTAATGAGGACACTTGCTTTTTTGTTAAATGTTCTTGCTTTTTGATAAAAATTTTCTATAAAATTATTGAGCAAGTAGACCTCTTTATTGACCTTGAGTGTTAAATCTTTATCTATAGTAATATGAACAGGCGGAATTTTTGCAAGTTGTTGTGTAGTAGAACCCTGAGGGAGTTTTATATTTTCTTCATAGATAATATTGGGAGCAATCACCATTAAAATAGCAAGTAAAACAAGCATCACATCAACAAGTGGTGTAATATTTAACTCAGGTTTATCTTCCCAATCATAAATCATAGCTACACTTTTCGTGCTAAGATTGCATCACTTTGCATTTGAATATAACTGATAATCTCAAATGATTTTCGTTTCATCACTTGATGATAGGTATAGGCAAAAATGGCAACAAAAATTCCCGATGCAGTGGCTACAAGAGCATCAGAGACACCACTTGATACAATCGACATACTCCCACTACTCTGCCCGATATGTTTAAATGTATCTAAAATAGAGACAACTGTACCAAAAAGGCCAATAAAAGGTGTTGTTGAAGCAAAAATAGAGAGGAGTGACAAACCTTTTGTTGCCTCTTTTGTTGCGGCAAGTAGTGCTAGGTCTAAAACTTCTTTTGAAATAGTATTACTTGATTTGATAAAATTATTTAAAAAAGAGTTTTCTGTGACGCTTGAAGCACCCATTAAGAGGGTTTCTAAAGAGTTGCTTTCTCTCTCATGCCAAGCATTTAAAGAGAGATAACGGTATAAAAACACCCAGTGAAGTATAAGAAAGTAGAATGCTAAAAGCAGTAATACCCCTATAGTAACTGGGTGACTTTTAAGATAAAAATCTATGATACTATTTATCATCGATTAGAGAAGTCCTTGTGCCGCTGATTCAATTTTGGCAGACACAGAAGCAATCGCTGGATTTGCATCAGCAATATCACTAATTAACTTCTTCGCTTCTTCAAGTGCATCTGCAATTTCGTTTTCATTTTCACCACGAATAGCAACGGCACCCTCTACTAAAATAATAACTTTTTCTTCATCAACTTGAGCCACACCCCAGTTAATAAGAATAGATTCAACTGATTTATCTTCTTTTTCAACATCAACAACACCTGCTTCTAACAAAGTCGTTACAGAGGCATGTCCTGCTAAAACTCCAAACTCTCCCTCTTCACCAGGAAGTACAACATTGAGTACTTCACCGTTAAAGATTTCACCATTTGGAGTTAAGATTTCAAGTTTAAATGTGTCCATTTTAGTCCTTTAGTAGGCGTAAAAGCCTACTTGTTTTTCTCATGTTTAGCGATAGCTTCATCTATACCACCAACCATATAGAATGAATTTTCAGACATATGGTCATAATCACCATTGATAATACCTTTAAATCCAGCAATTGTATCTTCAAGTTTTACATATTTACCAGGAGCTCCTGTAAATACTTCTGCAACGAAGAATGGTTGTGATAAGAATTTTTCAATTTTACGAGCACGTTCAACAACATTTTTGTCATCTTCAGAAAGCTCATCCATACCTAAGATAGCGATGATATCTTGTAAGTCTTTATACTTTTGAAGTGTTTGTTGTACACCACGTGCAACTGAGTAATGCTCTTCACCAATAATTTGTGGATCAAGAAGTCTTGAAGTTGAATCGAGTGGATCAACCGCAGGATAAATCCCTTTTTCCGCAATTTTACGGTTAAGTACTGTTGTTGCATCTAAGTGAGCAAATACAGAAGCAGGAGCCGGGTCAGTCAAGTCATCTGCTGGGACATATACCGCTTGAACAGAAGTAATTGAACCAGTTTTTGTAGATGTAATTCTATCTTGTAGAGCACCCATTTCACGAGCAAGTGTTGGTTGGTAACCAACAGCTGAAGGGATACGACCAAGAAGTGCTGACATTTCAGAACCTGATTGTGCGAAACGGAAGATATTATCGATAAACATCAATACATCCAAACCTTTTTCATCACGGAAGTACTCAGCCATAGTAATACCTGTAAGAGCAATACGGTTACGTGCTCCTGGAGGCTCACTCATCTGACCGTAGCACAGTGCAACTTTATCAAGTACATTAGAATCTTTCATCTCGTGGTAAAGGTCATTTCCTTCACGAGTTCTCTCACCAACACCTGCGAAAACTGATAAACCATCGTGACCATGTGCAACATTGTGAATAAGCTCCATGATAATAACTGTTTTACCAACACCAGCACCACCGAAGAGTCCAACTTTACCACCTTTTGAGTATGGTGCAAGTAAATCAACAACTTTGATACCAGTCTCAAACATCTCTGTAGTAGTTGATTGATCAACTAATGCAGGAGGTGCACGGTGGATAGACCACTCAGGAGCATCTGTAATTTCATCAAAACCATCAATTGTTTCTCCAATTACATTAAAGATACGACCAAGTACTTTCTCTCCAACAGGAACTTTGATAGGTGCACCAGTAGCTGTTGCATCCATTCCACGAACAAGACCTTCACTCATATCCATCGCAATCGTTCTTACACGGCCGTCACCTAAGTGCGCTGCAACTTCTAAAACCAAACGATTTTCATTACCTTCTAAATTAACTTTAACTTCAATAGCTTCATTAATTACTGGAAGATAACCATCAAAATCAACATCAACAACCGGGCCCATAACCTGGCTAATTTTACCAATCATATTTTTCTCCATTATTTCATCGACTCCACACCACTGATAATTTCTATCAGTTCGGTAGTAATAGCAGCTTGACGTGCTTTGTTAAACTCAACATTGAGTGATTTTACCATCTCTTTTGCATTGTTTGTTGCTGTATCCATTGCCTGCATACGTGCAGAGTGTTCTGCAGCAACTGAATCAATCAAAGAGTAGTACATACTATATCCAACATATTTATTGACTAAAGAATCAAGCATTTTCTCTTCATCTTCTGCTTCTATTTCTAACATTGAGCTTGATTGTACTGTGTTACAATCAAAGCTTGTTGTATCTACTGGCAATACTTTATTGACATGTAACTCTTGTGTTATCATGTTTTTGTATCCATTGTACACTATATGCAGTGCATCAATTTTACCATCTTTGTAATCTTCAATAGAAGTTTCTATGAACTTATCAGATCTCTCTTTATCAGGCTTAGAACTGAGATTTGTTACAGTATCAAACATCTCTGTTTCATTGTAATTAAAAAATTCTATCCCTTTTTTACCGATTCCACGTAAACGCACTTTTACATCTTGTTCTTTATACTCTTTTAAAAGTTTATTAACCGCTTTAATTGTTTGAATATTAAAACCACCACATAAACCTTTATCTGCAGTAACAAAAACTATGTCAACAACTTTTGGGTTTTCAATCGGTGTAAAACAACGATTTTCAATCCCGCCAATTTTGCTACATTCTATACGTCCAGCTATTTCGGCAATTACCTGATTCATTTTCTCTGCATAAAGACGAGAACGTTTTGCCAACTCTTCTGCACGGCGAAGCTTTGCAGTAGAGACAAGCTTCATCGCACGAGTCGTCTTTTGAGTGTTAGAAACACTCTTAATCTGTCTTTGAATATCTTTCAAGTTTGCCATAAAGTAATCCTTATGCTGCTACAAAGCTAGCTTTGAACTCTTCAAGTGCTTTTGTTAAAAGTGCTTTTGTTTCATCATCAACTTTCCCAGCACTTCGAATATTTTCAAATACTTGTGGATACGATGCTTCAATAAATGGATACATTTCAGACTCGAAACGCACAACATTTGATGCATCAAAATCATCTAAGAAACCTTCATTTCCAGCGAAAATAATTGCCACTTGCTTCTCCGCTGAAAGTGGTGAGAAAGGCCCTTGTTTAAGAACTTCAACCATTCTCTGTCCACGTTCAAGTTGTTTACGAGAAACTTCATCAAGATCAGATGCAAACTGTGCAAATGCTTGTAACTCACGGTATTGTGCAAGGTCAAGACGAAGTGTACCAGCCACTTGTTTTGTTGCTTTAATTTGCGCAGCACCACCAACACGAGATACAGAAAGACCAACATTAATCGCTGGACGAACACCTGAGTTAAAAAGTTCAGTCTCAAGGAAAATCTGACCATCTGTAATAGAGATAACATTCGTTGGAATATATGCCGCAACATCTCCCGCTTGTGTTTCAATGATAGGTAACGCAGTTAATGAACCAGCACCATCTTCATCACATACTTTTGCAGCACGCTCAAGTAAACGAGAGTGAACATAGAAAACATCACCAGGGTATGCTTCACGACCTGGAGGACGACGAAGAATCAGTGACATTTCACGGTATGCAACTGCATGCTTTGATAAATCATCATAAACAATCAAACCATGACGTGCATTGTCACGGAAGTACTCACCCATAGTAACACCAGTATAAGGTGCCAAGAATTGAAGCGCAGCAGCTTCAGCAGCAGTTGCAGATACAATAATAGTATACTCCATAGCACCATGCTCTTCTAAACGACGAACAATTTGCGCTACTGTTGACTCTTTTTGACCGATTGCTACATAGATACAAGATACACCATTGCCTTTTTGGTTAATGATTGCATCGATTGCTACTGTAGTTTTACCAGTTTGTCTATCACCAATAATAAGCTCACGTTGTCCACGACCGATTGGCACAAGTGCATCAATTGCTTTAATACCT
>JALWON010000180.1 GCA_027083475.1 Sulfurimonas sp. | reverse complement strand
CTTTTGTCGCTCCATAAGAGTGCACTGTAGCCATAATAGTTCCTCATTAATAAAAAATTTGTTACTTTGGAACTATTATACGCCTAAAGTTCTTAAAGATTATTTTTTAGGAATAAACTCCAAAACCGTTGCGTTTATGCAAAAGCGTCTGCGTCCATCAGGTAAAGGAAAGACATGCCCAAGATGGATGCCGCTCTTTTTGGCAACTATCTCTATGCGATGCATCCCAAAGCTGTTATCTTCACGCTCCTCTACAGCCCCATCGACTGCCTTGTAAAAACTGAGCCATCCTGTGCCTGAATTAAATCTGTCTCGGGTATCAAAGAGTACCTCACCACTCAGCTTATCAACAAAAACACCCTCCGGAGTATGCTTAAAGATGTCGTACTGTTTACAAAAACGGTTATCTGTTCCCTCGTTAAACGCAACCCTATAGCTCTGTGAATTTTTTCCAAGTTTAAAGCCGCCAAGTATCGCATAGAACTCTTTTTCATTCATATACCCAACATGATGCGCCACCTCTTTACCATTTTCTATAAATAAAATTGTCGGAGTTGCGTAGAGTTTTGTTTTTATATCAAAGCCCTTTAATGAACGTGCAAGCACGGTACGCATAGGAACATCTCCTTTATACGCACTACTTACTTCCTCTTTAAACTTCTCACAGTAGGGACAAAAATGCTCAGACTTTATCACCACTATCTCTTTGCCACCAAGAGGCATTACTGCGTTTAGCTGCGTTTGTTCTTGGGCAAATTTTACATTTGTAGCATGGTTTGGACAGTAACCGTTTGGATTCTTTTGCAGATAATCCTGATGATACCCTTCGGCTGGGTAAAATTTTCTCAAGGGTTTTATTTCAGTTATGATTTTTCCATAGCCATGTGCATTTAAAAGTTTTTGATATTTTTCCTCTGTCTGAAAAGCCACCTCTTTTTGGTACTCATTAGTATAAAAAATTGCGCTTCGATAATTATTCCCTATATCATTGCCCTGCCTATTAAGCTGTGTCGGGTCATGCATCTCCCAAAAAGATTTTATGAGTGTCTTCGCATCGACCTTGGAGTTGTCATACGTAACCTTTACAGCTTCAGCATAATTCTTGCCACTCTTGTCATAACGATGCACTAGTACACTCTTATATGTAGGTTTTTCATAACTCCCGCCGGCATACCCAGAGACTGCGTTTAGCACCCCGTCCATATGTTCAAAATGTTTTTCCACACCCCAAAAACACCCTGCTGCAAATACTATTGACGTTATCATGATTGATCCTTATTTTCTTTTTCTACATATTGTAACACGCTATTTTGAATTATAAGATTTCACAATTA
>JALWON010000179.1 GCA_027083475.1 Sulfurimonas sp. | reverse complement strand
AAATATATTTGTGAAGCTTGCTTGGAAAAGGAAGCGATACAAGTACATCACCTGACATATAAACATGTTTTTAAAGAACCTTTATTTGAGTTAGTTGCTATTTGCGAAAGTTGTCATGAATTATTACATGAAGAAACAGATACGACAAAAACCTAACAAAACGTAGTAGAGAAATAAGTGACCTAGCCGCATTTATTTCGCTATAATTTTTAAAAGAAAAAAACTGTTAAAAAGTTGAAAGATAAAATAAGGTCACTTATTTCTATACTCGACCGTTATGAGTCAGTCGTAAGCACTTAGCTTAGGGAAGCTTGTTTTCAAGAAAGTTGAAACTTAGATGAAGAGAGTTTAGAAGCTAAACGCCAAGTAAAAAAGAGCAAAGCCTTCTCAGCAAACGCCAACAAGCAGATGAAAAGTAGCAAGTAAGAAACCCTTAAAAACTCAACGGACTCCCGTTGTAACTTTAAGGACATTAGAAACATTGACATCATAACAAGTACGTGGAGAGAAATAGGAAGCCAAAGCGCGGCTTCCTATTTCTCACGACAGCCGTTATGAGTCAGTCGTAAGCACTTAGCTTAGGGAAGCTTGTTTTCAAGAAAGTTGAAACTTTGATGAGAGAGTTTAAGAGCTAAACGCAAGGAAGAAAGTCAAAAGCCTTCTCCTGAAACGCTAACAAGCAAAAAAGAAGTACACGCAGTAAAACCCTTAAAAACTCAACGGACTCCCGTTGTAACTTTAAGGACATTAGAAACATTGACATCATAACAAAACATAGTAAAAAAATATGTTACCTCGCCAAAAAAAACTTGAAAAACTAAAGAAGTTTAGCTACCATTGTAGAACTTAAAAGACTACAAAGACGGGTAACATATTTTTATATTCAGCCGTTATGAGTCAGTCGTAAGCACTTTGCTTAGAGAAGCCTGTTTTCAAGAAAGTTGAAACTTTAATGAGAGAGTTGACAAGCTAAACGCAAGAAAGAAAGAGAAAAGCCTACTCCTTAAACGCCAACAAGCGAAAAAGAAGTAAACGCAGTAAAACCCTTACAAACTCAACGGACTCCCGTTGTAACTTTAAGGACATTAGAAACATTGACATCATAACAAAACGTAGTAGAGAAATAAATGCCCTCGGGTTTTTTAGAACTTTTCTGATAGAATATCAGTAAGAAGTCAAAAGAGTAGAAAAACTGCTAAAGGCATTTATTTCTATACTCGACCGTTATGAGTCAGTCGTAAGCACTTAGCTTAAGGAAGCCTGTTTTAAAAAAAGTTGAAACTTTGATGAGGGAGTTTAGAAGCTAAACCCAAGAAAGAAAGAGAAAAGCCTTCTCAGAAAA
>JALWON010000178.1 GCA_027083475.1 Sulfurimonas sp. | reverse complement strand
ATCCATTGAAAATGTAGATCCTTACAATGATTTATATATTGAATTTGGTGGTAGTGTCTTAAAAGGGCTTAATAAAAGAATTACCAAAAAGCCTACTTTTAGTATAACTGATATGAATTCATTAAACAGTGTGTTTGATACATTGTCAAGGTAATATATTAAAGCTAAAGGAATACAGTGAAAATATGTTTATCTCAAATCACATCAAAACTCTCAAAAAATAATATTAAAAAGCACTTAAGATATGTAAGTGTGGCAAAAGAAGATGGATGTGATTTGGTAATATTTCCTGAATTGTCATTAAATGGATATAGAATGATGGATTTGGTTTTTGAGGATGCATACAATATAGAAGATCTTATGCTATTAAAAAATGCAAGTAAAGATATTGATATTTTAGTAGGTGCTGCTTTAAGAAGTGGCCATAAAATCTACAATAGTGCCATTTATTTTAGTAATTCAGAAATTTTAAATATATATCATAAAAATACGCTGCCAAATTATGGAATGTTTGAAGAGGCAAGATTTTTTTTCGCCGGTAACACAATAAGTAGTTTTTCAACAAAGTTTGGCATTGCTGTTTGTGTTATCTGTGAAGATTTGTGGAATGTTAAAATAATAGATAAAATAGTTTCAATAAAACCTGATTTTGTGTATGTAATATCCTCCTCTCCCGCAAGAGGTTTTAGCAATGAAGGGATTGAGATAGAGAATAAATGGAACAGTATCCTCTCGGCAACAGCGGGACTGAGTGGAACTTATACTATATTTGTTAACAGAGTTGGTTTTGAAGACGGACTTGGTTTTTGGGGAGGCAGCAGAGTTGTGAATCCAAAAGGATTGATTGAAAAAAAAGCTTCTTTGTTTGAGGAAGAACTTTTAAAAGTTGAACTTTTTAATAATCTTTCAAAAACAGAAAAATACTTATTAAGGATACATGAATGACAGTAGGTTTGTTGGGAGCCATGGTTGAGGAGATTGAACCATTATTGGAGTATTTTAAAAATTATGAAGTTGTAAAATATGCAGATAATGAATTTTACCTTGCTGATTATAACGGACACAAAATAGTCATAGCTTATAGTAAAATTGGTAAAGTGCATGCTACATTGACTGCTGCAACTATGATTGAAAAATTTAAAATCGAAGCTCTGCTTTTTTCTGGAGTTGCGGGTGCGATTGATGAGAATTTGCACATAGGCGATCTTATAGTCGCTTCCGCTTTGTGTCAGCATGACTTAGACATCACAGCTTTTGGTCATCCTTATGGTTATGTGCCAGAGGGAAAAGTATGCTATGAGTCTGATGATAGCCTTAGAGAATTAGCCCAAAGAGTTGCTAAAGAA
>JALWON010000177.1 GCA_027083475.1 Sulfurimonas sp. | reverse complement strand
CTGCGAATGTTTGGATAAAAACTCTTGCCTCGCTGTTGTCATTTTCATTCCCGCCGTAAAATGCAAGAAGCGGATCAAATACTGCAAACCCTACATTGTTTAAAATAAGCGTCTCGCCTATCTTGTTAATCTCTTCGTAGTTTGCTTTAAAAATCCCTTGCACTCTTTTTGCAAGTTGTGGAGGCTCGTTAATAATTATCATCATCTTACTAAGTGATGAAGCTTTTGCTAAGTTGTTTCTTACCAACTCGTCAAAAGTTGCTCTCACTTGTCCCGGATAATCTTCTGTAAGCCATAGTGCAACGACTTCTGATGTATCTTGTATGTGTCTATCTGCCATTATCAAACTTAGGCGTGTTTTACCTGTTCCACCACTTGCACTTAGTAGCGTTACTGCACTTTTAGGAATTGGCAAAAAGTTTTTCAAAATAAAATTTGCTTCTGTTGCTTGTATCTCTGAGAGATATTTGAATTTTAAACTCATATCAAAAACTCCGCAGGTTTATTTTTTTTGCTTTGTATCGGATTGTTAGCTACTTTTGTCTGTTCTGCCTTTTGCCACGACAGCATCTTTTGTTTCCAACTTTGTACCTGTTTCCCGTTAGAGTCTTTCCAGTCACTTACTTCAAAGAAATCAAAAAAGTATTTTGGATTTACTAAGTTACACTTTTCTTCTTGGTACCTTATGACCTCTTGTAGTGTAGGTGGCGTAAAAGTTCTCCTTCCTTTTTTACACTCCTTATCCTTTTCCTTATCCTTATCGCTTCCGTTCTGCTTTAAGTCTGCTTCCGTTTGCTTTGCTTCTGCTTCGCTTGTGCTTTCGTTTGCTTCCACTTTGCTTCCACTTTGCTTAGGTTTGCTTCCGCCACGTTTTCCAGCTTCTCTTTTTGCTTTGCTGTTGTCTAGGTTTGGTTTAGCCATTAAGAACAGTGCTTTAACTACTGGATTAACGGCTTCCGTAGGCTCTTGATTATATAAAGCATATTGAAATAAAACATCAAAAAATTCTGCTTTCAAATCATTATCGAGGTCTTTTACTGCTGCATAGTAACTTTCAAAAAAGGTGAAATGCTCATTCATTTTGCACCTCCAAACTTGATAAAAGTCAAAATATCAACAATAATACTTTTTATAGTAGGATAATTGTCTGTTAATTGTAGTAGCTTTTTCATTATGCCACCGCCTGAGAGTGATACGCTTTTAAATACTTTTCTTCAAAAAAGTATTCTTTGTATCTTGATCCGTGAGAGCTTTCTATAAACTCATCTTTTATTGGATAGTGTTCTGCTCTGAGCTCAGAGATGCGTGAGCGAAGTGAAGTACCTAGCCCATACTTTAAGCCCTCTAA
>JALWON010000176.1 GCA_027083475.1 Sulfurimonas sp. | reverse complement strand
TTTCTTAATAATTAAATATTTAGAATTACCCAAGGCGGGATAAAATAAGGCTTCTAACTTATAAAACAATGAATAAAAACACAATATCTATCATTAAATCGCATAGTATAAGGGAATTCCTCCCATTAATGTGTGAAAGCACACTAAAATTCATGTGTAACCAGATAATTAGAGAAGAATTTTACAATAAAATTGCCATCTCAAAAAGCAAAAATTTTGATCCAAACTTAGAAATGAATCACAGTGAAGAAAATCTTCATTTAAGTAACTCAGGTAAATATTTTCATCCTTCAGTAACACTTCCTGAGGCATAAATCTAACCTTTTTCAAATAGATCCTCATGATGACAAGAAGACCAAAACTGACTCTGATAACAACAGCAATGGATCCAAACTCAATAGTACCACTGACTCTCCGGTTAAGGAAGACAAATCTCTCTTTAGAATAAAAAATTTGAATGGAAACACAAATGAATTTAGCGAACTTATTTGGAATTTTATGAGTTCAAGATATATTCCATATCTTGAACTCTTGAAGCATTGTAGAATCAGTGCTGCCAATTATGGCAACCTCCTCAGGAACTCTTTCAACGAGTACTTCTCAAAGCTATTATCAATGGATACCTCTGAGCTTAGAATCTTTTGTAGAGAGAATAATTTTGATAAACTGAACTTGCAAATTTTACAATTCGCAACTAAAATTATGTATTTTCTTACTTTTGGCTTGAAAGAATGGAAAAATAGCCCAAGTAAAGAGCAAATGCAGCTGAAGGCAGAATTAGATACTCTGTTTAATAAAACTACTGCAATGATTCAGATAAAACAGTGTGATAATTCTTGGAGAGACTCAAACAGTAAAAACATTCAGTTAATCATGAATTTTTACTCAATGTTATTTTCTGACCAAGAAAACTCTTTTCAACCAGAAGAAGCAGTTAATGACGAGAATCTACCTGCACTTAAATGTGCTAGGAGCCTTCTTTCGCAAAATGAAGGATATAATTCTCTTGACAAAGCTTTGGATAAAATTGCTGAAAAATGTAAAAGTCAAGTGGGACAAAAATAGAAAGAAAAATTCTAATAATGGGAATATATTCAATTCACAAGACCCTGATGAACTGATCAGAAGCATCAGAAGAAAGAGGTCCAATAGATCGTATTTGACTGAGCTTAGCCTTGATGGAACCGACAGTCCAAATAACGCAAGTATGGGTATTATTGAGAATAGAGGAAACAACTCAAAATTGAGTAGTGTTAGTAAAAGTAAGGTGGGCTTCATGTATTCACAGGAGACTCAGAAGATCCCAAAATTAAATGATTTGGGAGGAATGAGGTTTAACAAAGGATTG
>JALWON010000175.1 GCA_027083475.1 Sulfurimonas sp. | reverse complement strand
TTGCACAAGAACTTGTTGAAGGGGAAGATACTTTTATTATTCCTTATCTTGCGGAAGTCTATTATGATACAGGGCGATATAGCATTGCAAAATCAGTGCTTGAGAGTGCAAAAGGTTTAGAGCTTAATGCAACACTCTACCCTATTGTAGACCAATGGAAGCTTGCCTCATGAATCAGAATTTTCCTCAAAGTGAGAGTGTGGACATTATGCTGTTTTCTGAGGGAACATACCCTTATGTAAAAGGGGGTGTCTCAAGTTGGATTCTGCAACTGATGCAAGGCTTACCCGATTTTACCTTTGGTGTCTGTTTTGTCGGGGCACAAGAGATTGTGGATGGAAAAAAATTAGAACTCAGTTATGAATTGCCACCCAATTTGAAGCATTTAGAGGTGCATTATCTTTTTGATACTACAGAGGAGACAAAAGCAAAACGCAAGAAGGGGAGTAAAGCGGGCTTTGACGCTGTAGCTGAGTTGTATAAATCGTTTAAAACGCAAGATAAGAGTATTCCAAAGATGTTGCAAGATATTGAGTTTTATACAAAAGATGTCACCTTTGATGATTTTTTACACTCTGAGCGGGCTTGGAAATTTATTAACGATATTTATATGCAAAATTGTCCTGATATTCCTTTTGTAGATTACTTTTGGACCTTGCGTAATATTCATAAACCGATTTGGATTTTGGCACAAATTGTGCAAAATTTACCAAAAACAAAAATCTACCATGCACCTTCAACGGGGTATGCCGGCTTTTTAGGAGCCCTTGCTTCGTATACAAACAACAGACCTTTTCTTTTAACAGAGCATGGTATTTACACACGAGAACGTAAAATCGATATGCTTTCGGCTGATTGGGTTGAGTTTAAAAAACCAACTCTTTTACAGCAACCAGAAGAGTATAACTATATTAAAAGAATGTGGGTGAATTTTTTTGATAAGATAGGGGTCTTTTGTTATAACCGTTCAAATTATGTCCTCTCTCTTTTTTCAGGGGCACAAAAAATTCAAATCAATTTCGGAGCCGATGCAAAACGTACCCGTGTCATCCCTAATGGTGTGAATGTGGATGCTTTGATGCAAACTATACAGTATAGGGCCGAGATACCAAAGCCAATTGTTACCTTGATTGGGAGAGTTGTCCCTATTAAGGACATTAAGACTTTTATTCGTGCGATTAAAATAGCTTCGGAGCAAATTCCCGATATAGAGGGCTGGATTGTTGGTGCAGTGGATGAAGATAAAGAGTATGTTGAGGAGTGCCAGCAGATGGCGATGTCTTTACGTATGAAAGAGCAAATGCAAATTTTTGATGGCAATAAAAGTACAATGACACAAGAAGAGATTATAGCAAGTGCAGACAAGATTAAATTTTTTGGACATACGAACATTAAAGAAATCTTACCACACTCTGCGCTACAGACACTCTCCTCCATTAGTGAGGGAATGCCGCTGGTCATTTTAGAGGGGTTTGCTGCGGGAGTGCCTTGTATTGCGACAGATGTTGGAAGTTGTAAAGATCTTATAGAAGGCGGTATTAATGAAGAAGATAAAAGTATAGGTATAGCAGGGGCAGTGACAGGCATCGCTAATCCAGACTCTTTAGCAAAAGAGTATGTGCGATTTTTAGATTTTGAAAATGGTGCTTGGAAAAAAGCACAAGCCGTAGCACTCAAGCGTGTGCAAAAGTATTATCGCCAAGAGATGTTTTTAGAAAATTATCGAGCAATTTATAATGAGGCTAAAGATTTGACTTGGGATGCATTGCAAGCAAAGGAGCAGGACTAATGGCTGGGATAGGATTTGAACTTCGTAAAATTTTAAAAGAAGACCGTTTACTCTCCTTAGGAAAAGTCTATGGATATTCTGCCATTTTAAGTTCAGGGCCTTGGGTTGTTTCTATTGTTGCTATCTTACTTGTTGGTTTTATCAACATAGCCAATTATGGAGAGGCAAGCGAAGTATACCGTTTTCAAGTAGTAGTTACTTATGCTATTGCTTTGGCTTCGAGTTTGATTATTACAGGGTTACTGCAGCTCCCCTTTACCCGTTATATTGCGGATTTGATTTTTAATCATCGTGAGGATGAAATTTTACCTTCCTATTTTGGGGCTATTTTTTTATCTTGGGGGCTTGGGCTTCCTTTTGTTATTCCTCTGTATATATGGATATTTAGTACAGAGAGTGCCCTGTTTCTCGTAGGTTCGGTTGCAACATTTTTAATTTTATGCGGGGTATGGATATCGAGTATCTTAGCCGCAAGTTTGAAGTATTATAATGGTGTTGTATGGGCATATTTTATCTCTTATGCACTCATTGTTTTTCTTTCTATAGTCTATGGAGACAGTATTGAAAAATTGATTTTTGCTTTCTTCTTTGGCAATGCAATTTTGTTTGTGATTTTGATGACATTGATTATTAAAAGTTATCACTCTACGATCTTTTTAAAGATAGATTTTTTCTTAGATGCAAATTTCTACTGGACCTTAGCTATTGCAGGTCTGGCATATAATCTTGGTGCATGGATAGATAAGCTTATATTTTGGTATCATCCAGCAACAGGGTATGTTGTTGCGGGGAAACTCCATGCTTCTATAGTCTATGATATGCCTATTTTTCTCGCATATCTTTCTATTTTACCGAGTATGGCGATTTTTTTCTATAGACTTGAATCTGATTTTGCAGAAAAATATGATCTCTATTACGATGCAGTGCGAAGTGGGGGTACTTTAGGTGTCATTCGCCAATATCGTGACGGAATTGTTGCAGTTGTTCGGCATGCTATTCATGAGATTATTATTGTGCAGAGTATTGTCGATATTGTGCTCTTTTTAACAGCACCAAAAGTGTTTACACTCTTGCATATTCCGCAATTGTATCTTGGGTTGTTACTTATTTTAACAATAGGGGCAATGTTGCAGGTTGGATTTATGTCTGTTTTGGCGATCCTCTACTATCTTGATAGAAAAAAGGTTGCAATGTGGCTCTCAATTAGTTTTTTTGTGCTCAATGGTATTTTGACACTTGCTTCTATTGAGATGGGACCCTCTATGTTTGGGTATGGGTATACAGTTTCGCTCTTGCTTGTATTTACGGCAAGTGTTATTATTGTAAGAAATGAATTAGATAGGTTGGATTATGAAACATTTATGCTGCAGTAGATATATATGGCCACTACTCCTTCTTGGGAGTACACTTTTTGGTGGCTTGAGTGATAAAAGCGCCATTATTTATTATGGAGATAAAATTTCTTACCCTATGGTTGGCGTGCATGATTATATTATTGTGCAACCTACACTGATCAATGTGTACACGCATGGATTTGATGTCTATAAAGACAAAATGTATGCCTATGTGAGTGTAGGAGAGATAGATAAAAACATTAAAGAGTATGCGAAGATCAAAAAGAGTTGGATTCTGAGTAAAAATAAGACTTGGGGGAGTGATGTTTTAGACCTCACAAATCCAGAGTATCAGAAGTTCTTCTTTGAAGAGATGATAGAACCACAAAGAGCACGCGGCTTTAAAAACTTCTTTTTTGATACGCTTGATTCTTACCAACTCCTGCAGCAAACACCTGCACAAAGAGAAAAAAGTAAACAAGCACTTGCGTTTATGATTAACAGCTTTCATCAACGATACCCTGATGCCAAACTCATCATAAACAGAGGTTTTGGCATCATAGACAGAGTGTATGATGCAGTGGAAGCAGTGCTTTTTGAGTCCTATTATCGTGGTTTAGATGGTAATTTAGCATATAAGAAGATGAGTGACAACGACAGAGAGTGGCTTGATATTCAGATAGCGAAAGTAAAAGCACATAAAATTAATGTTATTTGTGTGGATTATGTGGATCCAAAAGAGACAAAACTCGCAAAAGAACTTGTGAAAAAGATACGTAAAAAAGGGATGATCCCGTATGTGGCTGATAAAGATTTAACAGGCTATGGAACATCTACAAAAAATGCCATTAAAAGAGAGATATTGACGCTCATAGATGAGAGTACGAAAGATAGGATTGAACTTGGTGCCCATCAAAATGGAGCCTTGCCTTTAGAGTATGCTGGCTATATCCAAAAACTCTATGATGTTTCTAAAAATCCTTTGCCAAGTATGAATGCTATGAGTCAATATGGCGGGGTTGTTATTTGGCTGACCCATGATTATAAAGATCCGCAAGTTTTAATAGATTGGATAAAAGCAGTGCAAGCAAGAGGACTGAAAGTAGTCTTTGCAAGTAATTTTGGTATGGAAGATTTGAGCCTTTTAGAGGAGTTAGGCATAGAGACAAAGAAGTTTCCTCCCTCAGAGAACAATCGTTTAGTTTCAGAGGATGCTATGATGGGGTATGAAATCGATATATCGCTCTCTTCGCTCAATAATTACTTTACAATTACAGAGGGAAAAGCACTTGTGACCCTAGAAGATCAACAGCATCATAAAAGTACTTTAGTAGCTATTACTCCTTGGGGCGGGTATGCTGTAGAGAGTGCCTTTATGACCAATATTGCCAATGATAATATCTGGGTAATTAACCCTTTTGAGTTTTTTATTCAAGCCCTGCGTTTGCCAAAAATACCTGTCCCCGATACAACAACAGAGTACGGCAAACGTATCTTTTTTAGCCATGTGGATGGGGATGGCATTATGAATAAGGTAGAGTGGGACACGAAACTCTACTCAGGTAATACTATTTTGGATGATATTCTTAAAAAATACAAAATTCCTATTTCTATTTCTGTGATTGGTGCGGAGATAGGCGAAGATGGACTCTATCCAAAAATAGCGCCGCAATTACAAAAAATTGTCAAAGGTTTTTATAAAGTGAAAAATGTAGAACCCGCAACCCACACTTTTACACATCCATTTTTTTGGGGGAAAATTAAAAATGATAATCTTGATGAAAAGTATAGACTCAAACCAAAAGGGTATAAATTTTCACTCGATCGAGAGTTAAAGGTAACAATAGATAATTACCAACACAGGTACTCACCAAAAGGGAAAAAACCTCTTGAAAAAATGGTTTTTTGGAGTGGGGATTGTGCACCAACTGAAGAAGTCTTAGAGTATGTCTATAAAAATAAAATTTTAAACATGAATGGGGGTGATACCTACATCAGTAACACCTTCCCTTGGCTCTCTTATGTGGCACCTATGGGTTTAGAGAGAGGTGAATACTACCAAATTTACACAGGGGAACAAAATGAAAATATGTATACAGAAGAGTGGCTTGGCCCCTTCTGGGGCTTCAAAAGAGTCATCCAAACCTTCAAACTCACAAACAGCCCAAGAAGACTCAAACCCATAGATATATACTATCACCTCTACTCAGGCTCAAAAAGAGCCTCCTTGCATGCCCTGCAGTATGTTTATGATTGGGCAATACATCATGATCTCTTTCCTATGTATACCTCAAAATTTATTCCTAAAGTTATGGACTACTATACGGTCTCTCTCGCAAAATATAAAGAAACATTTCTCTTAGCAGGTATGCAAGATTTAAAAACAGTGCGCATAGAGACAAAAAATACCCAAGTAGATTTTCAAAACTCAAAGAATATCTTAGGGTATAAGCATTTTGAAAATCATACTTTTATACATCTAGGTAAAAAAACAGAATGTCTCCTCAAAACCACACAAAACGCAAGCCCAAGACAAGCCTACCTTGTGAGTACAAATGCAAGCGTAAAAGTAAAGGCGTTTAATAACAAAAGAGTAAGTATGGAT
>JALWON010000174.1 GCA_027083475.1 Sulfurimonas sp. | reverse complement strand
CCCGTATGTAATCAACATACCCTATACTACTACTGAAGTTATCGTTTATCTCATAATCAAACCAAACTCTTTGAAATCCACCCTCATTCAAACTTTTTCCATACAAAGAAAGCAAATAGTTTCCTTTGAGTGTATCATTCATAAAATCTGAACTCACACGCAGTGCTGATTGTGTTACATCTTTAGAATCTTTGAGAAATTTATTGGCTATATCAAACGCAATGACTGTTTCATTGATGCCATTGTATTCAAATCCAACTAAAATATGACTAAAAATTTTATCTTGTGTATTTTGTACTCTATATTTGTCAAAGTAAGCCCCTTCTGATTTAAAAAGCCAACTCCCATAAATAGTATTAAACGCATAGCCAAACATATAAAATTCATCATGACTCAAAAGTGCATCTTCTGTTGTTTTTGCCGCATATAGACTCATATCCCAAGCACTAAAAGTTCCTTGTAAATTCAAAGCATAGGCAGGTTTATTTGTTTTATATGGCTCAGGAACTCTTTGTGCAAAGGGGTAAAAATCACTCCCAAATGCAGGGTTTTTACTATATCTTGTCTTCCCTATCACGATAGCACTCGCTGCCCAATCTCCAAAATAGTAATCAAACTTTGCCATAGCCACAGGTAAACGCAGGTCTTCTATATCTGTGACTCCGGGGGAACGGTTATCAAGAGGGTTGAGTATATCTGTAACTCGAATAGTGTCAGAGCGTCCCCACACAAGAACCTGTCGTCCTATCTTATAATCTAAATTATTTGTAATTTTTCCTTGCAGGTAGAGATCAAAGATTTCTGCTTCGTAGCGCATATCATCTTTTTCTTCTTGTGTATAACTTCTATCGCTCTGCATGTCGTAGATAAAATCATAAAAAGCTTTTGCACTCACTCTTAGTTTGTTGTTTTCATTGAAACTATACTCCGATTCAAGGTAGAGTGAAGATTTTAAAGCATTCAGATTGTTATGAGGTCTTGTGTTATGGGTTGCAAAGTTTGCTTGTTGCTCTATGTTTCCAAGCAAATAATAGTTCTTTTTTTGAATCTCTTCTACAACAACTTCTTCACTCTCATCTTCAAAGCCATCATCAAATTCATCTGCAAAACTGAGTGATGTAAAAAAGAGGACACTGACAAACAAGAAACGCAACAATTAAAGCCCCTTTTCAAGCCGTCTTGTTGTAAAGAGTGCATCTTCTAGGGGAGTATTAATCTGTATATTTTTAAACTGCAAAATTGTTTTATGTGTCATTTTTTTTCCTCGTTTACTCATCATTTTCATCTCATCAATCACCCAAACACCCTCTTGTTCGTGCATTTTACTTACATCAAGATACTTTCTTTTGGCCTTGTTTTTTAACGTATAAATTGCACGACGAAGCATATAGTTGTCTTGACGTATGAGTAAAATACCCTTTGTATAGCCCGTCTCATCAATAATCTCTTTACTTCTTGGAGTTGAACTAATAACCCAAACCTTATCACCCTTGACACTACTCTCTTTGAGGAGTTTAAAATCATAATCATCCAAATCTTTATCGGTCATATCAGAGTAAGAAAAATCACTGCCCATAAAACTTGAACTTTTATCTGAGCTTGGGATGCGTTTTGTTTTTTTGAGTGCTGGAAGATAAAGCCATTGGTCATCATCTTTTGTACTATCATCGTAGTCATACGTTAAAAATGCTGTATTTTTCACATCGCTTGGAGATTTAAAAAAGAGGAGTCTATGCTCATCCACACCAAAATCTTTGGAGTAACTTTTTATCTGACGCACTCTTTTTTTCTTATTTTTATCTATAAGCACCATAATCATATCTTGAACAATAGTGTCACCATCATAGCGTGCATCCACTTTTTCCATGATTTTTCTAGCCTTTGCATCATCTGCATGACTTGCTAAAAATATCAGACTTAAAATTAGAACTATTTTTATCATTGTATCCATCCTCTTTTTGCTACTACCATCATAATCGCTGGTACTAAAAGTAAATCAGCCAACAGAGCTATGAGTATAACCGAACCTGTCAAAAATCCAAAGTTAAATGTTGAGTACATATAGCCTTGTGTATAACTAAAAAATCCCAAAGCAAGGACGATTGAGGTAATCACCATTGCCTTACCTGTGGTTAAAAATGTCCTGCGTATCGCCTCTTTTTCATCCCCACTCTCTTTATAGTACCTTCTAAAATTGTGTAAAAAGTGTATTGTGTCATCTACTGCGAGACCAATTGCTATAGAACCGATGAGAAGTGTAAACATATCTAAAGGAATTCCCATAAAATACATAATCAACAAACCAACGATAATAGGGGCAAGATTTGGAATCATAGAGAGCAGACCTAAACGCACACCCCCTAAGATAAAAATCATTAAAACAGCAATCGCACTATAGGCAATGAGATAACTTCTCACCGATGACTTCACAGACTCTCCAAGTGTTTCGTTGAGTAAAACCACAACTCCTGTCTCCATCACACTTGCGTTTGGAAACGCAGTTCTAAAAACATCACCAATATGTTTTATCACAGGTTCAGACTTAATCGCATCCAACCAAGGCAATTTAATCGTCACTCTTGCCTTAGAGAACTGACTATCAACCAAATCTTCCAAATCATCACTCCCGCTATTTTCAAAAAGAAGCATCTCTTGTGCGATTAAAGCATAATCATTGGGAACTACATAGGCACTCTGTTTATTTGCATGCAAGGCACGATTGGTCTCTTTGAGTACATCTATAATACTCATCACTTTGCCCACCTTATACTCCCCATGTTCATAATGTGCTAATTTTTCTGTGACACTATCAAGCTTATGTAATCGCTCAGGTTGGTACCAACCATTCTCTTCGTGGGTATCTATCACTACTTCAACCGTTACCGTCCCTTTGAGCTTTGTATCAAGAAGTTCTGTGGCTACTCGATTTTCATCTGTTATTGGAAACCATTTTAAAGGGTTATGTGAAAGTTCAATTTTTGCCCCAAAATACAAAGAAAGTGCAATCAAAAGAATACTTACCCCTATGATAGGTTTATAATACTTGATTGGAAATGCAGCAAACTTGTGCATAAATTCATCAAATTTATTGTGTGAATGTGTATCAGATGCTCTTGGATTTATCTTTGTAACTACCAAAAGTGCAGGTAAAAGTGTGAGTGTCAAAAGAAGAGAAATCACAACACCAAGGGAAGCAAATGTTCCCATATCTGAGATTGGAGCCACCCCTGACCCAGCAAAAGAGCCAATCCCAACAGCTGTTGTCACACTTGTCATCATAATAGCTAAACCTGAGTGTCCTAAGGTGTGTTGTATCGCCTCTTTTTTATCGCCACTTGCATTATACTCATCAAAAAATATAGAGAGCATATGTACCGTTGCACCAACACTTACCGCAAGTAAAAGCGAAGGGAGTATCTGTGTTGGCAACTTAAACGCAACTCCAAAATATGCCATCAAACCTAAAGTTGCTATAAGCGAAAATGCAACAACGATGACAGGGTAAATAACCGCACTAATACGACGAAACATTAAAAACAAAAAGATAATAATAATCAAAAAAGTTATCTTCATAAACTTTTCCATGTCATGCTTCATAGATTGTTTCAAGGCATCTACCACAACAGTTGAACCTGCAATATGGAGTTGAAAATCAGGACTCTCATACTTTGCTACTGTTTTTCGTAGTGCCTCTACAAACTCACTATTTTGTGCATCACTGAGGTATACCACAGGTTTCTCTTTTTGTACACCTTCATCTAAAGAGTCATCTTCAAAACCATCTAAGCTCTCTTCATCACTACTCTCTTGTCCTACCACAGCAACTGTTTCTATAACAATGGTTGTAATGTTTCCTTTTTCATCAATCAATAAATTTTTATAAAGTTTTGAATCTAAGGCAGTTTTTTTGAGCTTCGCAAATCCTGCTGCATCATTTGGTATGGTTTCTACTAAATCATCTACTAAAAGTGTATCTTTCTCGCCATGCGTATTGCGCACATTAATAAGACTCGTAATATCGTCAATATAAGGAACATTAGCTTCTATATCATCTTGCATTTTTTTGAGTTTTTCTAAAAACTCTTTTGTAAATATCTTATTGCTTGTAATAGAAATTATCGCCCGTTCATCTTGTCCAAATTGATTTTTAAATTTGTAATAATCTTTTAAAATAGGTGAAGATTCATGTAAAAAGCCCTCGTTAGAAGTATCCATTTTGAGAGAATGGAGCTGAGAGATTGGTAAAAACATCAAAAGCACAATAAACAGAATAATTTTTTTAGGGTGTTCATATATAAATGCACCAAATCCCTCAAGTTTTTTCTCTACATTTGCATGATACATTCAAATTCCTTACTTTTTTTATTATAATAGATTTCTTTCATAACCTAGATATGCCTCAGCACTTTATAGAGAGTTTTAATCAAGGCAGATGTTCTTTAGCATAGCCGTAGCTATGGTAAAGGTTATCTAACGAAGAGTAAAGCTCTCTATAAAGTGCCCTACGGGAGGATTAAAAAGAGGTAACCTAGCACAAAAAAATATTTTGCACTATTTTCCCTCTTTTTAATCCTCTGAGGTATATCTAGGTTATGAAAGAAGTCTAATCGATTATAGCAAAATATTGACAACTTTCAATGTAATAAAGAGTTTTTTCTCTTTTTCAAAAACATCCAAAGCAGTATCTATTGGAACTTTTTCTGCTAAAAGTGTGCCTTGTAAAGAGTGCAGTACATGCATATATTTTTGGAAAAAGGGAGTGGTAATATACTCTATATGATCTTTTTTGACAATATCTGCTAAAGCCCGCATAGCACAATAGTACACACTCTTATTGACAGAACGCTGGAGCATATAGTTGTGCATGAGTTCAATATTTTTTATAAGCACCTCTTTTTCAACACTATTGAGTTGCTTGTTTTCATTTGCTCTATGCAAGTTATGCTCTATCTCCTCTTCAATATTATGATTTGTTTTATCAAGTAAGGCTTCTAAATCAGGGCAGTATTTTTCTAAAACAAGCATCATATTTTCATAAGATATATCGACATCCTCCTCACAAACATAGCGTTTATTTGCTATATATTCATGATCAAGGGCTTTTAAAAGGCGTGCGACTATAGGCAAATAGACATACTTGTCTTCTTTATTTGTATCAAATTCTATCCCTGTATGAGAGATAATAGGTTTAGGGCCTACATAGTGTAAAGTCATTTATGTCTCTTCCTTTTAAAAATCATCATCTTCATCAAATGCTGCAAGCTCTTTTT
This sequence comes from Sulfurimonas sp., assembly GCA_027083475.1. GTDB lineage: Bacteria > Campylobacterota > Campylobacteria > Campylobacterales > Sulfurimonadaceae > Sulfurimonas. The sequence continues at coordinate 472 of JALWON010000174.1, read as the reverse complement.
GATACTCTTTCTCTTCCAAGGCTTTTTTCTCAGCTGCAGACATAAAAGTTTGCCCTACTAAAACCCCTATATGTGTTTTGTTATCAAGCTTATACAAATAAGAGTATCCTCCATACAGGATCCCTATAAAAGCTAAACTTACAATAATTTTTTGCACAGTATCAAACCTTTGCACCCGATCCTTGACTTGTATCTCACAAGCACCTCCTGGGCAATTTGTCGCTTTTTCTTTCTTGAAAAGATTAAACAGCATACACCCAAAACAAAAAGAGAATGCAGACTCCATGATAAGCAGTAAGAGACAAATAATACAGATAAACACTTTGAGAGGATTTGGTTGCCAATGGATAACTAAAAGATAAAACATAGGGAGTGCTAAAACAAGCCCTATTGCCCAAGCAAAGCGCTTTTGTGCGGCACCCACATACTCTGGTTGTTGATTTCGGACAAAAAAACGTCCCATCAACAAAGA
>JALWON010000173.1 GCA_027083475.1 Sulfurimonas sp. | reverse complement strand
GAGCTTGGCGGATTTAAGAAGAAGAAGAAACCTTCTGCAAAAATAGGTGTCTGTGGCTGTACCGCTTCACACCTAGGTGAAGAGATCATTAAACGTGCACCGTACGTGAACTTTGTGCTCGGTGCAAGAAATGTTTCTAAAATCAGCGAAGTACTCCATAAAGACAAGGCTGTTGAGACAGATATTAATTATGATGAGAGTGAATTTGCCTTTAATGATTTTCGCTCATCTCCCTACAAAGCATTTATAAATATCTCTATAGGGTGCGATAAGAAGTGTACATTCTGTATAGTGCCAAAAACTCGTGGGGATGAGATCTCTATTCCTGATGAACTCATCATTCAAGAGGCACAACGTGCAGTAGACAATGGAGCAAAAGAGGTCTTTTTACTTGGCCAAAATGTCAACAACTACGGTCGCCGTTTCTCCTCAAAAGAACATGAAAAAGTAAACTTTACAGAGCTGCTTCGTCGTCTTTCAAAAATTGATGGTTTAGAGCGCATCCGTTTTACCTCTCCGCACCCTTTTCATATGGATGATGAGTTCATAGAAGAGTTTGCAAGTAATCCAAAAATTTGTAAATCGATGCATATGCCGCTTCAAAGCGGTTCAACAAAAGTGCTGCAAGATATGAAACGCGGTTACACAAAAGAGTGGTTTTTAAACCGTGTTGAGAAGCTGCGTTCAGTCTGCCCTGAGGTGAGCATCTCTACAGATATTATCGTTGCGTTTCCGGGTGAGAGCGATGAAGATTTTGCCGATACCATTGATGTGATGAAAAAAGTGAAGTTCGACCAAATCTTCTCCTTTAAATATTCGCCACGTCCTGAAACGGAAGCAGAGCATTTTACAAATGTAGTCGATGAAGAGGTGGCTTCTGATAGACTCAGTTACCTGCAATCACTCCACAATGAGATAATGGATGAGAAAAACGCAACACTGATGGGCAATGTCTACAGTGTCTACTTTGAAGATCTCAACAGAGACGGATATGTCTCAGGTCGCAGTGATAATAACCTTGTGATAAAGGTCAAAGGCTCAGAAGAGCTTTTAGGAAAATTTAGAGATGTTAAAGTCACTGCCATCGGTAGAACAATTTTAACAGGCGAAGTAGTTGCTTAAAAAAGTCAGCCGCTCGCTTGCTCTTATATTTGTCCCTTTTATCGGCTCTTTGCTGATACGTTTTCTCTACCATACAAATAAAAAAGTCTTTCATACACCCAAAAAAATAACAGACGAGAGTGTAATTTTTGCCTGTTGGCACGGAGAGCTTTTGATGCTTCCTTATCTTTACAAACACTACAGAAAAATACCCCATGCAAAAGTACTTATCTCCAGCCATTTTGATGGTGAACTTA
>JALWON010000172.1 GCA_027083475.1 Sulfurimonas sp. | reverse complement strand
CCCTGTTGTAGTTGTTTTCCCAGAACCTTGCAAACCTGTCATCAAAATAACAGTAGGAGGGTTTGGAGCAAAAACAAAACCTTTGCTTCCTCCTATTTCCAAAAGCTCATTGAGTGCAAGACGCATTGCCTCTAAGAACTGATCTTTCCCTATCCCTTTTGCTTTTGTCTCTAACTCAACTTTTTTAATGAGTTCTTTGACAACTTTATGATTGACATCCGCTCTTAAAAGATTTTTTTTGAGTTCATTCAATGCTTTTGTAAGGGCCTTTTCATCATCATAAAAACGAATTTTATTAATGGCACTTGTAAACGATTCTGTCAGAGTATCAAACATAAATTATCCTTAGTTGTATAGGTATAAAAAGTGGCGAATTATAGCTAAATTTTCTTTTACTCAAAATTAACAAAAAACTTCGGTTCAGGAGCTGTAAATTCCATGCCTAAAAGTCGTACTTTATAAGCATGGAGCATCACTCGTTTTGCACGTCTGCCACCATACTGTTCATCACCTATAATTGAATGATTGATATAACGCAGGTGTGTACGAATTTGGTGTGTTCTTCCATTGTGAATAATACACTTTACTTTTGTTTTATTTGCACTCACAATATCTGGAAAAAATTCTGTTCTTGCAGGTTTTCCTTTTGCAGATACATTGGAATAAGCCTTATTGTTTTTTTTCTGTGTCAAAATCGCTTTATCTACTTCTATGGGTTCACTCATAATCCCTTCAACCCATGCAATATACTCTTTGTAAACCTTGTCTTTTTGAAACTCCTTAATTGCCTTTTGACGGAACTCTTCATTTTTAACAAGCATCAAAACACCACTCGTTTCTCTATCTAAACGATGGAGTAAAACAGCAGGTTTATACATTCTCTCAAGTTCATCTGAATTGACATATGCTGGTTTATCAAGCACTAAAATATCTTCATTTTCAAAAATTGGTTTTGGTCTTTCTACTTTTATTACCCGAAACACTGTTTTCACATCAATATCTCCACGGGCAATCATTACTTTTTTGTTCCCAACATAAACAAGGCCACGATCAATGAGTGATTTTGCACTGTTATTTGAAATACCCTCTTGTTTTGCTAATATTTTATATGCTTTTTCTGTTGCCATAGTTGTTATTTTCCTAATATTTTTTTAATTACTGGTGCTATATCTATCTTCTCTTCCATTCTTGAAGATGGTAAATCTTTACTCTTTTTGAGTGCTTGAGATATTTCATCTTTTTCAACATATTGCACATGATGCACATACTTAAAAAGCTCTTTTTGATGAAAAAAATGTTTTCCTGTAATGATTTTACAGTTAAAATGTGCGGGTTCGAGTGGGTTGTGCCCTCCCACAT
>JALWON010000171.1 GCA_027083475.1 Sulfurimonas sp. | reverse complement strand
AACAATACTTTAGTATAGTTGAGTATACTTCTAAAATGCAGGCTTACATTATAAATCTCAACAAAGTCAAAGAAGAAGATCTTATTGTTACACTTCTTGCAAAAAACTCTTTACAGACTGTATATAGATTTTACGGGGCAAGACATGGTACCATAAACATTGGCTTTAAAATTGATTACGAGATAGAGCCTTCGGCAAAATCAACGATTGGTCGGCTAAAAGATGTCATTCATATTGGATACCCGTGGATAAATGACTACAAACTCCTGCGTTTATGGCAAGATTTTCTCTCCCTTTTTTATAAACATCTCAAAGATGCTGAAGATTTTGGTGATTTTTATTTTACACTTATAGAAAATGCCTCCCACGAGTGGAATAAACAAAATCCAAAACGTGTTGCTATTGAAAGCTATGTGAAGATACTCGAACATGAGGGGCGTCTGCATCAGGATTTTCACTGCTTTTTATGCTCAAAACCAATTTTAAAAGATGTTTCCCTCATTCGTGCTTATCTGCCAACACACCCAAACTGCACACACACACTTGCATTTTCACAAGAGGCTTTAGAAGAACTTTATACACACAAATCTACCCTTTTTCTAAATGATAAAGAGGTAGAGAGACTCTGGTCGATCCTTTTAGAAGGACTCTAAAAATGGCTGCACTCCTCAAAAATCTTTACAATCAGGACTATAGCTATCTCCTTGCTACAACAGTAAAAAAACACTACACGGCATTTAACACATCCTATTTTATAGCGAGCATTCACGATACAGATTGGGAGACAAAAGCACTCAAACAGAGAATGCGACACATTGCCACTACACTTGGCAAATTTTTACCCCAAAAGTATACAGAGGCAATAGATATTTTAAAAAAGACTTTTTCTGATATGAACTATGCTTATGGGCTTGAAAATATGATTTTTCAAGATTTTGTAGCCATTTATGGCTTGGATGACTTTCAAACTTCTATGGATGCACTCCTTCATTTTACAGTACACTCCTCTTCTGAGTTTGCTGTGCGCAAATTCATTATAAAGTACCCAAAACAAACAATGCACATAATGCAACTTTGGGCAAAATCAGACAATGAACACCATAGAAGATTAGCAAGTGAAGGGTGTCGTCCTCGTCTGCCTTGGGCAACTACTTTACAAATGTTTCAAAAAGACCCTACCCCAGTTTTAGAGGTTCTAAACATACTCAAAAATGACCCGAGTAAATATGTACAAAAAAGTGTTGCCAATAACCTTAATGACATTTCAAAAGATCATCCACAACTCCTTATTACACTTGCAAAACAGTGGATACATCAAACAAAAATTCAAGATTGGATTTTAAAACATGCTTGTCGTACACTCTTAAAAAATTCTCACCCTGAAGTTCTTGAAATCTTTGGTTTTCATCATCCGCAATCACTCCATATAGCACATCTGCATGTTCCAAAAAGAATCCAAATGGGTGAAAATCTCACCTTCTCATTCCAGCTACAATCTAGCAAAAATTTAGGAAAATTACGAGTAGAATTTGCACTGCTATTTCTACGAAAGAACAACAAACACAACAAAAAAGTGTTTAAAATTACGGAAGGAGAATATAGAGTAAATAAAAAAGCATTTCAAAAAACATACTCCTTTCAAAAAATCTCTACACGCACTTACTACAAAGGAGAACATTCACTCCAAATCATTGTAAATGGTGTCATTCTCTCCCAAAGTACTTTTTTACTTACCTAGTTTTTTCGTGCAACCAGTGAAGCCACTCGTGTTTTTTCACCTCGAAGATTTGTATCTGAGCGTTCTTCATAGTAGATAATCTCTAAACCAATAAAAGCATGTAAAAGTTCATTACATCTGAGTAAAAATTCTTGATTTTTTGGTTGGTTAAAATCTCCGTGAGCGACAATAAAAGTCTCAAAAACAACAACTCCCCCTGTTGTCAGTGCCTCTTTTATTTGCGGAAAAAGGCGACGATTGAGATAATTTATGTTTACAATTAAATCATATTTGTTTTTTTCCAAGTTATAGCTATCTAAATCAACCTCTATTTTATGAATATTGGGGTCTTCTTTTACCTGAGAAAGTGCGTAATCACTCAAATCAACGGCATCTACCACAAAGCCTTTCTTAACTAAGAAGTGAGTATTGCGTCCGACACCACAAGCAATATCAAGTGCTTTGCCTTGATGTGCCTCATCTATATACTTTTCTAAAATTGGTTCGATGTTGTGTCGCATCGGTTTTTCCACATGGCGTTTATTCCAGCGTTCTTTATCTTCTATCATGATAATCTCTCCTTATAATGTTGATAGTCAAATTTTTTTATCAGTTCTTCCTCTGCGTTTGCTCGTTTGATTACCAAAGAGGGTAAAGCGATACCATTAAAAGTTGTGTTTTTTACAAAAGTATAATGTATTTGATCTTGTATAACAAGTCTATCACCCACTTGTAAAGGGTTTTCAAATGAGTAATCCCCTATAATATCACCTGCTAAACAGGTATTGCCTCCAAGTCTATAGGTGAACTTTTTTTCTCCTGCAGCTGCTGCATTTTGTATCTCAGGACGATAAGGCATTGCTAAGGTATCTGGCATATGTGCTTCTGCAGATGTATCCAAAATGGCAACTTGCATCCCATTTTCAAAAATATCCAAAACACTCGTCACCAAATCCCCTACTTCCCAGCCAACAGCTTCACCTGGTTCAAGATAAACATCCAAGTTATACTTTTCTTTAAATCTTTTTATAAGCACTATCAGTTTTTCTACATTATAGCCTTTTTTTGTGATGTGATGTCCTCCACCAAAATTAATATATTTTAGATGTTGAAAATACTTTGAAAAGTTTTCTTCAAAAGCTACAAGTACGCTCTCCAAAGCCTCTGCATCTTGTTCACAAAGTGCATGAAAATTGAGTCCATCTAAATGTTTGAGCATATCTTCATCAAAATTTTTGAGTGTTGTTCCTAGTCTGGAGTAGATACCACAAGGGTTATAAATATCTACAGGAGAGGCAGAAACTTCAGGGTTTATGCGTAATGAAACATGAATTTCTGGATTAATTTCTTTGACTTTCCAAATAAATTTTTTTAATTGGTTTGGAGAATTGAATACTATATGATTAGAGATTTTTGCGATCTTTTCTATTTCACTCTCTTTAAATGCAGGCGAATATGTATGTACTTCTGCCGCTTTGTTGTACTTTAAAAACTCTTCATAAGCAAGCTTTGCTTCATGATACCCACTTGCCGTACACCCCTGCAAATACTTTGAAACCAACTCAAAAGTACTCCACATTGCAAAGCCTTTAAGTGCCAAAATTATTTTTGCACCACTCTCATCTTGTACTTTTTTTAGAAGTTCAAGATTCTTTTTGAGTAATACTTCATCACAAATATAGTAAGGTGTTTGGAGTTCATACATTGTAATTTTTCTCTTTTATTAGGTGTTAATTAGGAAAAATACTATACAATATTTCTTATGAAAACACTATTAACCCTCCTTTTACTGACATTTTTTATGGCAGGATGTGATTTACTTGACTCCAATGACATTAAACTCAAAAAAATAGAATCAAAAAAAGAACTTGCACTCATTGAAAAAGACAAAGAACTCCAAAAAATCAAGCTCCAAGCAGATGTACAACAAGAAAACCTGCGTTTAAATAAAGAAAAAGAGATAGCACTCTTTGAGCAAAATCTCAGACTCAAACAAGAAGAGAATAGACTTGCACAGAGTCGTTATATGATGCTTCTTATTGCACTTGTCCTTATAATCATCAGTTTTTTCATTTTTTACTACTTTAAAAAACGCCATGATGATAAACTCAAATCCTATGAAGACAATTTAAAAAAATATCTCCAACAAAAAGAGCAAGAGTCTCGCAATAAAATTGCAGAAAAACTCATAGATACAATTGCCTCTGGAAAAATAAACAAAGAGCAAGAGGCAACACTCTTAAATGCCTTAAGTGGACAAGCACCGCAACAACCTCTCCAAATAGAAGATATGGAAGCAGAGATTGAAGAGGTAAAAAGAGAGGGTTCCTAATCTAACTCCTCTATGTTCCAAGGTAAGCCCTGCTTGTTTAACTCCTCCATAAATACATCAGGGTCAAACTCTTCCATATTAAAGACACCCTGCCCTTGCCATTTTCCCTCAAGCATAAGTTTTGCCCCTATCATAGCAGGCACACCTGTTGTGTAACTCACCGCTTGACTTTTCACCTCAGCATAACATTTTTCATGGTCACTCACCTGATAGATGTAGATTTTTCTCTTTTTCCCATCTTTATACCCCTCTGCCACAATACCGATATTTGTTTTTCCTTTTGTTCGCTCCCCTAAACTTGCAGGATCAGGAAGCAGGGTTTTTAAAAACTCCATTGGAACGATTTTTTGTCCCTTATGCTCCACCTCTTCTATGCCTAACATTCCAACATTTTCTAAACATTGCATATGTGTGAGATAACTCTCACCAAAAGTCATAAAAAAACGGATGCGTTTGAGCCCTTTAATGTGCTTGACTAAAGACTCCATCTCTTCATGGTAGAGCAAATAAGAGTCTCTTTTCCCCACTTCTGGGTAATCCCACACCTGTTTTATCTCCATCGGCTCTGTTTGTATCCACTCGCCCTCTTGCCAGTAGCGCCCCTTTGCTGAGACTTCACGTAGATTGATTTCAGGATTAAAGTTCGTTGCAAACGCATAGCCATGGTCTCCATCATTACAATCAAGAATATCAATAGTTTCTATCGTATCAAAGTAATGTTTTTGCGCATAAGCACAAAATACATTTGTAACACCAGGGTCAAAACCACTCCCAAGAAGCCCCATAATTTCCGCTTCTTGAAACTTTGCATCGCGTTCCCACTGCAACTTATACTCAAACTTTGCTTCATCGGGGTGTTCATAGTTGGCTGTATCTAAGTAAGGTGTTTGTGTCGCAATACAAGCATCCATAATGCTTAAATCTTGATACGGAAGTGCAACATTGATGACAATGTCTGCATTTACTTCCTGAATAAGGCTTATAAGCTCTTGCGTTTTATCTGCATCGACAGTTTTTATGACTATGTTTGCATCTGGAAGTTCTGCTTGTATCGTTTCGCACCGCTTGAGTGTACGACTTGCTAAAACAATATTGCCAAAAACCTCACTATTCATTGCACATTTATGCACTACAACACGCCCAACACCACCAGCACCTATAATTAAAGTTGTTCTCATTCTCTCCCCTAAACTATCGCAAACGCAACAAGTAGTGTTGCCACCCAAATAAGTGCCGTCACAATCAAACTCAACAGCACTATTGTCGCCCCTACATCTTTTGCCTGTTTTGCTAAGATGTGATAATCACTCGTCACCAAATCCACCACTCGCTCGATTGCAGAGTTAATTATCTCCGCTAAAACAGGTAAAAAGAGTGAAATAGACAAGATGCTTGCAACCGCAAAACTCACAGGCAACACCCATGCCAAAATGCCAAAGCCAAAGAGCATCAACAGTTGCCACTTAAACGAGGTCTCGTTTTTTATCACATCCAAAAGTCCTTCGACTGCATAGCCACCGTTACGAAAAAGATTGTGTTTTGGTTTATTGAGTTTTTTACTCATATTTTTCCTTCAAATTTTGAATAATCTCTCGAAGCTCTTGTGCATTTGTATCTTTACTAACAGGCTCACCATAGTACACAGTAACAACCCTGCGTTTGAAGAAACTTTTTTTCTCTGTTGGTTTATACTTACTAAACAT
>JALWON010000170.1 GCA_027083475.1 Sulfurimonas sp. | reverse complement strand
CGAGTGTATGAATCATTTTCATTGAAAATCCTTTGTAATAATATTTTTACACTTTTTAGTGTAATTACTCTAAAAGTATAGCCATAATATGAAGATTATGTCAAGAGTAATTACTCTAATTTTAAAATATTAATGTGTGAGAATGCTTGAATGCCCTAAAATAGGCACTTTGCTAAGATAAAAAAAATTTACTTTTTAGAGTAAATACACTATAATATTTTAAATAAGGAATAAAATGTCACGAAAATTAGATATATTAGAGACAGCACGTAGACTTTTTAATGAGAGTAATACACAGGCAGTCACTACAAACCATATAGCCAAAGCAATGGGGATTAGCCCAGGTAATTTACATTATCATTATAAAAATAGAGAAGAGATTATACTGCTCCTTTATAGAGATATGAGGGCTAAAATGTCACTCTCTATAGATGCATTACCTAAAACTTTTCAGGCATTAGAAGCACATCAAAAAGTACTCATCGGTATACAGTGGGAGTATAGATTCTTTTTTAGAGAGATGCTTTTTCTGTTTTCAAGAGATGCTGAATTACAACGAGAATATATAGAAGATAATATTGCCCATCGTTCACGTATTAAGCTTGTACTAGAAAGTTTTGTAGAAAGTGAAGAGCTTAACATAGATAATGAGATTCTATTAGAATACATTGTTGATGCAATATTGATGGCATGGCAATTTTATACTTCATATATGCAAACACTTGGCAGACCGCTTAGTCGAAAAAGTGCAGAAGAGGCAGTGCAATACGCAAGCAATACCATGAAACCATATAAAGTAAAGCAGGAGAAAGTATGAAAGCACACAACAAAGCCTCTGCATGGTTTGATGGACTTTACGCTGAGAACAAAGAAAGTCAAGAGAATATTCCATGGGCAAGACAAGCGGTCAATCCTCTACTTCAAAGTTATTTGGATGAAGAGGATATCCACAAAGGCAAAGCTTTGGTCATAGGCTGTGGACTAGGTGACGATGCCATAGCTTTAGAGATGGCAGGGTATGACGTAACAGCTATAGATGTATCACAAACAGCACTTGACTTGGCAAAAGTACGTTTTCCTGACAGTAAAGTAAAGTTTATAAAACAAGATATCTTTGAGTATGAAGAAAAGTTTGACTTCGTGTTTGAAGCGTTGACCATACAATCACTTCCTATTGAGTTTCGACAGAAGATGGTCAAGGCTGTGGTAAATACTGTAGCCAAAGGAGGCAGACTTTTACTTGTGGCACATAAACGTGAAGAGATGTTTGATGGTCCACCCTGGCCATTGACACAAGAAGAGGTAGATTTGTTTAAAGTAGAAGGTCTAAGAGAACTTTCACATGAAATACACACAGAAG
>JALWON010000169.1:1064-1363 GCA_027083475.1 Sulfurimonas sp. | reverse complement strand
TTAGACGATGTGTTAAAAGCTATGGGTATAAGCAAAGGTAGCTTTTATCATCTATTTTGCAGCAAAGAAGAGCTTTTTTCCAAATGCTTGGAGTTATATAGGAAAAATCGGCTCGAGTATCTTCAATTTTTAAAAAAAGAGATAGGTTCAAAGGCAACTATGCTTAGACTTGTTGAAATGACATTAGATGAGTTGAAAACAACAGGGCGACTGAGCGGATGTTTGCTGATGAATTCCGGCAAAGAGTGTTATGGGCGGCATAAAGATCTCAGCAAACAGATACAAAAGGAGTATCTCAC
>JALWON010000169.1:0-1054 GCA_027083475.1 Sulfurimonas sp. | reverse complement strand
CAAAATTTCTTTGTTGATGCTTTGCAAGAGGCGATAGATAAAGGAACTCTTAAGAGTTCACTCTTTGCACAAGATTTAAGTACTCGTTTTATGAATACTCTTAACGGACTTGTTTTATCAGTTCAAGCTGGTGCAACAGATGAGATGATAGAGAGCATAGTACAACAGTTAAAAGAGATGATAGATTAGAAAGTAGCTCAAAGAGACACTTAGTGTGTTTTTGAGCTACTTTTTTTATAGCTATTTTTAGACTAAATAGTTTAAAAATAGTACGGCGCCATATAGAGAAAGTATGTCAATTGAGGTGTATTTTTATACTAACTAGTTTAAAATAAAAAAGGAAAAACATGAGTTTATTAAAAGTGGCAACGATGCAAGAAACTGAAGGTGAAGTCAAAGAGATTTTCAAAGAAGTCGAGAGTGCATTTGGTGCTGTAACAGAAGGGATATCGCTTTGGGCACTTAATCCAAAAGCTTTGAAATTTCAATGGGAATCAATCAAAGAACAAATGGATAATGATGAAGATACTCAAAAAATGTATACATTGATTCGCTACATTGTTTCTGAAAAAAATCATTGTGCATACTGTATAGGTTTAAACGGAGGTATGCTTATAAATATGTATGGCATGAGCGAAGATGAGCTTAAAGAGGTTTCAAACGATCTTAGTGTTGCGAAGTTGACATCTAAAAACCAAATGCTTTTAGAATTTGCTTTGCGTTCGATTAATGAACCGCAGTCCATCCAGCGAAAAGATATCGAAGAGTTGCACTCATTAGGATTAAGTGATGCAGAAATCTTTAATCTTGTTCTGATTGCAAGTATGATGTTGGTAGTGAACACCTTGTTTGATACATTTGATGTGGAGTAAGATTATGAAAAATGTTTTGATAATAAATGGGCATGAGTACCATGAAATCGCAAAAGGCGGCTACAATGCTGCTCTTTGCGAAGCTATGGAGAGTTATTTAAAAAATAACGATTTTCAAGTCAAAAATACTATCATAGAAAAAGGCTATAAGCCAGATGAAGAAGTTGATAAATTTTTCTGGG
>JALWON010000168.1 GCA_027083475.1 Sulfurimonas sp. | reverse complement strand
TAGGTGTGGTTTTCGCCTGTTTGATTATTGGTGAGGGTTATAGTGTTTTTATTTGGCATGATAATGTCCTTTTTGGAAATATCTAGATTATATTTCCACTATAGCTTTTTTGTGTAGAATGTTTGTGTATTTTTCTAAAATTCTTTTTATCTTATCTGTGGCGTTGTCATTCTTTGTCACTTTTTCACCCTCAAGGGGCACCTCGTCTTTTTTGTACTACGACAAAAGAGAAAAAAGTAACCAAAAAAGAAAAAAGCGTAAGCGATTTAAATAGGTCAAAGAAAATATTGGTGGCTCGTTTGAAGTTAAAAGAAGAGGTTTGTTTTGAAGGTGGCGATAGCCTAGCTATATTATAAATCCTTGTTGTGGCGAACGACCTTGAAAGTGATGAGCGATTCGAGAGCCACAACGCTTTTTTTGCTTCGTTTTTTTCTAAAAAAAATGACGAGAATACCAACGCCTTAAATCAAATATAAGGAAATTAAAATTGAAAGAATCACTCCGTTAAATCATCTAAAAATGAAGCTTCATCAAAATCAAGCTCTAAATATGCCACAATCTCACGCATATCTCTTTCTGCATTTCCTAAACATGACGTTGCACCAGGGCTAGGTGTCATGTTGAAGATGATGCCGTTTCCAGGGTTGATGGAGGCTTCTCCTAGCATAAGTTTTTCTTTCTCTTTGTCGAGTACCTGCGGACGCACACCTCCAAAGCCTTTGGCATAATGAATGTCATCAGCACTCAAAGAGGGTACAATCTTTCTTGCATCTTTGACAAAGAGCCCTTTGTTGATGAAAGGCACTTCAAAAAGGAAGTTTCTAAAGACATAGTTGCGAATGTCAGAGTCTTTAAGTAGATCCCAAAATATCTTGACAATATGAATATCAAAATTCAGGGTTTTAAAAAAGTCTAAGTAGGTGCCTGGTTTATAGCGTTCAAGTTTGGGAAGCATGAGTGCAGTAGGTCCAAAACGTGTTTTCCCTTCTGCTAAAATGTCAGGATCACCATGCAGCGCAGCAAAAGGGAGTTTGTTGTTTTGTACCATATAGACTTTACCGTTTAAAAAGTGCTCGTTTGTCATGTAGAAGCTCCCTGCCATGGGCAGACAGCCCATATGTTTACCATAGCCCATTTGGTGGGCTAAAAAGAGTGAGTGTGCACCTGCGTTGACCACGACAAAGTTGGCTGTGTAAATGCTGCCGTCTTTACAGTGTACCTCAAAGGTTTTGTCCTCTTTTTCAAAGATGTCAACGACTTGCGTGTTGTAAAAAATGTCTGTAGGGATGTCAGAGGCTTTTTGTGCCTGTATTGACAGAGCTTCAGACATAGCACCGTAGTCGACGGTAGTGTATTGTGTATTGGTACCCATGGCAACTATGGGCTC
>JALWON010000167.1 GCA_027083475.1 Sulfurimonas sp. | reverse complement strand
ATCGCAAGGCTTAGGTCCTGAACATTTTATGCTTATTCTCGGTTATGCAGGTTGGGATGCTGGGCAGCTTGAGCAAGAACTGATGGAAAATGCATGGTTAATTACTGGCGCAAACCCACACTTGGTTTTTCAAACCCCACCAGAACATCGCTGGGCTTTGGGTGCGCAAAGTATGGGTGTGAATAAATCACATTTATCCTCGCAAATCGGGCACGCTTGATTGCGTCTTACACCTAAGCGTTAGCTCCACAGCTTGACGCATCTATAACTTCGCTTCACATTGAGTTTAAAAAATAGGTTCCTTACGTTAGTTAGATTAAATACAAGAGTGATATTATGACTAAAAATTTAAAACAATCATGGCTTGAAATTAATAGTTGGCTAGAAAAAGAAGCTCCAAAAATAAAACAAACCTTAAACCCGCCAGCAACAGAAGGCGAATTAGATAAACTGAGAACGGTTGTTGATACATTGCTTCCCAGTGATTTAATTTCTCTATATTCAATTCATAACGGAATGGATAATGAGAAAACCGCTAATCTTGTGTATGGAATACCATTTTTATCTATTCAAGATTCGATTAGAGAAATATTAAACTATAATACCTTAGACCCTGAAGAACTTTTTTATGCGGATATAGGTATAGATAAAAAATATATTTTTAGCAAGTATCGTATACCTATCGGATCAGATTCAGGAACATGTTTATTATGTGTTGACTTAAAACCAACAGATCAAGGGCTGGTAGGTCAAGTTATATTACTTGATTATGAAAGAAACACAGCTCTTGTTATCTCAAAGTCAGTAAGTGAAATGTATTACTTATTTTCTGAACATCTAAAAGCAGGTGAATATTCTTTGTTAGAAGAAGCATTAGAAGATGGTGTAGAGTGGTTAAAACCATCCAAAGAATTTGATATTATTAACTGGCACAATACAAGTCAGTGGGGTGAAATACTTAATAAAACCTGACAAAGCCTTAGACATAGGTACAAAGTTATAAACCTACATTTTTGGTATAATTGCGTTGCAAGTATTTATGATTATTTTACAGTGTAACCTTATCAAATTATTCGTTTGGAAGGGATTTATAACAAGAGGCATAAAGAATGCCTAACCATTCAAATAGAGAGGACGCAATGAAGATATTAATTGCATACCATTCCGACTATGGCAGTACCGAAAAAATGGCACACGCCATTGCCGCAGGGGCGCAAGCTGCTATCCCTGAAAGCATAATTACGCTTCAACAAGCTACAGATACAACTTTGGAAGATTTGCAGCAAGCAGATGTGCTTGTATTTGGTACGCCAGTACATATGGGCTCTATGGCATGGCAAATGAAAAAATTAGTCGATAGTACATCCAAACTTTGGATGGAGAATTTGCTTG
>JALWON010000166.1 GCA_027083475.1 Sulfurimonas sp. | reverse complement strand
GCATTGTCGATGCTTTTGCCTAAAACAGTGCCACTTACATTGTTTACATACTCACCTTTCCATGTCCTTTTACTTGCATCTGCACCTAAAAGCAGTTTATATGTATCAAGTTCAAAGTCATTTTTGAGTTTAATGCCCTGCATACTCGTTTGCATATGATTTGTTTTATTCAATGAAACATTATTATCTGCTGCATTTCTGTACTCTGTACTCATTGGATGATTAACATCTGAGTAGTAGTACTCAAGGTTTACATTTTTGTATTTGTCTGAAATGTTTTTGATATTATAAGCCACACTGTAAATGTTTGAATCATCTGAAATGGCATCCATTGGTGAGTTTGGGTAGAGTACATTGTCACTTCTGTTTGCAGTCGTGCTTAAACGCAGCTCTTGATTTTGTGCAGTTTTGACAAAGGCTTTTGCCATAACGGATTGTTTGGTGTAGGCTTTCATATTTTCATACTGCGTTTGGTATTTGTTTCCTGCCGGTGCATCAGAGTATTTTACCTGCTCTACTAGAGTATGTCCGTTACCGTCTTTGTACTGCTCACTTGATTCACGAGAGGCAGTGAGTAAAAGACGGACGATGTCATTGCCACCTGTCACAGTCGCACCAAATTTGTTGTAGTTCCATGAACCAAAACCGAGATTGATTTCACCTTTGGGCTCTTTACTTGGTTTTTTTGTTGTGATTTTTACACCACCACTCATTGTTCCGTAGTTTGTGACATCATAAGGACCTTCTGTTACCTCTATGGTCTCTATTTGGTTGGCAAGAACATGTGAGACAGGCGGGTCCATTCTGTTTGGACAGGCACCATATACCTTTGTACCATCTACTTCGATAGAGATATTATCGCGTTTTTGTCCGCGGATGAGAATGTCGTTTGCTATGCCGCTGCGGCGACTCATATCGACACTTGGAACATTTTGTGAGAGTGCATCGGCAACATCGGCGGATATTTTTACATTTTGTGCTACTTCGGTGAGTGTTGTTGCATTGACATTAATGTCGTCGAGTGTTACATCTTGAGCGTAGAGTGATGCAATGGCTGCGAATGATAAAAGGAGTATTTTTTTCATCTATATGTACCTTTGAAATTGATGAAAAAATTGTATAAAAAAAGTGTTACAACAGTGTTAAGTTTGTATAATTACACCTATGAATAGAGTAGAAAAAATAAAACGAATGATTTTAATAGCTTTGGGCTTTGCACTTGCGACTTACCTTATTATGAGTGGAACGGCTATGCTGCACCAGCAAGATGTAAACGCAACGCAATCAAAGACAAAATAATTTAGAAGTAGGCGATACTGTTTTTACCGCTGTTTTTAGCCTTATACATTGCCTGATCAGCATTTTTGAGTAAATCCTGTATGTCTATTTCATC
>JALWON010000165.1 GCA_027083475.1 Sulfurimonas sp. | reverse complement strand
CTTAAGGTTACTAGTGTAATCCAAATAGTTGAACAAAGGAGTCTCTTATGAAAAGAGCTGGTTTTACAATGATCGAATTGATTTTCGTTATCGTTATTTTAGGTATTTTGAGTGCTGTGGCACTTCCAAAGTTTATAGGGGTTTCAAATCAGGCGAAAGCGGGGAAGTGTAAAGCTTTTATTGGAACATTAAATCGTACGGTACTACCTACGATATGGTCGGATTTTTC
Source organism: Sulfurimonas sp. (assembly GCA_027083475.1). Taxonomy (GTDB): domain Bacteria; phylum Campylobacterota; class Campylobacteria; order Campylobacterales; family Sulfurimonadaceae; genus Sulfurimonas. The sequence goes on along the minus strand of JALWON010000165.1, from coordinate 5,655 downwards.
TTTGAATTATCCTAATGATATGAATAATAGTACTGCACTTGAGGGTAATATAACTGCACAAATAACTCCTCCTAGTGAGTGTGATCTTTTTTCTGCAGCAACAGGAGTAGCTACTAGTGACAAAAACTATGGAGAATTAATTGCTGGTGGTGCTAGTACTACTTATTATGCTAAACCAGCTGGAAGTAGTGGAGATACATATGATGTAAATGTAACAGTAGGAATGAGTGCAGATACAGCCCCTCATTTAACATGGGCTAAGCACTAGTAGTATTCTTATTGCATTCTCAAGCTTTAGCTTGGGAACACATACCCCAGCCTAACTTAACTCAGGAAACACCATGCAATCCTCAAAAGCCTTTACGCTCATAGAACTCATTTTTGTCATTGTTATTCTTGGCATTCTTGCTTCAGTTGCCTTGCCTCGATTTACCAAAACAAAAGAGATTGCCGATGTTGCCAAAGGACGCTCAGATGTAGCATCTATCCGCTCAGCTATTGTAACAGAGCGACAGAGTCAGATTATAAAAGGCATTAACTCCTACATTCCTGCTTTATGTCAAAGTAGTGATACAACACTATTTTTAGGTGATGGTAACAGAACATTGCTACAGTATGGCATAGTAGAGGGAACACAAGATGGCAAGTGGTCAAAAAACGCTGGGAGTTGCACAAGTTTTCTTTTTAAAGTAAAGTCCCTTGATGTTCAGTTTGATTACAATGCAACAAATGGAAGTTTTAGCTGTGATAGAGAAGATACTACCACAGGAACAGTTTGTAAACAGATGGTGGATTAAATAATAGCCAGAGGGTGATTAAATCCTCTGTTTTGATTAGTGTAACAATGGCACAAACCAACCTAAAAAAATAGGTAAAAAAAAAGGCTAGAACCGAAGTCCTAGCCTTAATCTCTTATATGTTTGATAATCAGTCAAACGAGAGTTATTTGTGTTTACACCGTACGATTATAACAAAGTAAAAAGAATATGTCAAAATTTTTTTATGGATAGGTACTCATACTTTTTTGTAATTCCTTGGCACTGGTAATAAACTCTATCTTCTCAATCTTTGCATCTTTTAAAAATACAACAGCAATTTTGTTAATGTCAATTCCTTTTTTGTAAGGTGCTGCGAGTGCCTTATCTTCTAAAAGGAGTACTGTGTGTTTGAGCTCTTTGAGTCCTGGCATAATGAACATACTGCGGATAAGTGAGGGAGCAGCACTTACATCGGCAATAAACGCAGCATGGTGTTGCGTAAGATAATCATCTTTTTGTGTTTTAAAAAAGTCATTACATGTGTGTGCTGTATCTTTGGCAAATGCAAAGATGATTTTTGTTGTATCTGCACTGAGACTGTGTGCTTTACCAAACTGGTCATTGAGTGTCAATGTAGCGAGGCTTTTGCCTGTCACTAAAGCGGCTTGGATGTTTTTATCTTCTGGTGTTTTTGCACTACAACCGAAAAAGGCGAGTGAGAGGACGAGGGTGAGTAGGATGTTTTTCATAACTATCTCCATTTTTTTGTGACATGATACCAAGAGATAGTTAAAGTAGTTTGAAGAATTTATACTTGAATATTTTCCATACCAATCATAAGTTCTACACTCTTTTCTAAGCCTGTTTTGTTGGAGAGTGCTTTGAGCTTTGGACCATCTATGTGGAACTTATGGGTTTTTACAGCTTCTTTCATTCCAATTTCATGCTCAAAGATTTTTTGCCAAGTTTGTGTATCGGCAGCCATCGTAAACTCTATGTCTTTTGGATGAAACGCAGAGCGTTCTCCAAAAGAGGTGCATTTGCCTTTTTGTACCTCTATCACTAATGTTGGTATATCTTCTCTGTCTGTAACCTCATACTGAAAAAGAGAACTAAATCTTTTAAGTTTCTTTTGGATGGTTTCATCCTCATTTATAAGTGTTGTGTAAGCCTCAGCCCACTCATCTGATAAAAATTGCATGTTCACTCCTCAATAGTGTAAATAATTTCTGTTTTGTTTTTTGTTGTTTTGCTCTCTTGGAGGTGTAAACCTTCTATAGAGAGTTTTAAAAATGCTTCTAAAGAGTCAACATTGTGTTTCGCAATCTCGCGAAGTACAATGCCTCTGTAGGCTTTTGCCCAATGACTTACTGTTTTGCCATTTTTTAAAAACTTTAAAGTAGTGTAGGGTTTGTTGATTTTGTAAAATTTATCATAGTAACCTGCACGAAGGTCAAGTATATCACTTTGTGCTAAATACAAATCTAACTGGTAGGAAAATCGCTCTTTATAGAATTTATCTGGAGCAAAAGACCCTATGGTGTTGCCCTGTTTCACTTTATAGTTTGCAATAGTGTCTGCGCCAAGCAGAGGACCATACAGATTTGAGAAGATAATAGTGTTGTTGTAGAGATACTCTTTTGCATTTGTTGGTAGAGAGTCAAAGTCAAGATACTGGTAAGCAACACCACGGTAGCGCTCTATTGCAGGAAGCAGGGGAGCATCAAATATATCGCAGAGATACTCTTGGCAATCAGCCCACTTTTTGATTCCAAAGAGTTGTTTGATGCTTGTTTCATCTTCAGAGAGAACAATGTCATTATAGGCTTGCAGAATTGTATCTCTTGCGTTTGTTGCTCCAAAAAGTTGCTGTTTTTGTTGTGTACCACCACTTTTTTTGCCTTCTGCGGGTGAAAAAAGTATTTTTAGCATTGTCTCTTCCTATTTTGTAGTAAATTCAAAAACACCATGAAACTCTTGTATATTTTCTGTTTCAAGGTGATGACAACGTTCTTGATAGAGTTTATAAAGATATTTGCCATATTTTTTGTGGAGTATAGCAAAAAGTTCTTTTGCTAAAGAAAAATCTGCAGCTATATAAGCTTGATGGGCTTTTTCATACGCTGCAAGTTCTTGTTTTTTTTCTGAAGTTGGTGTGCCTTGTGCGAGTACTTCATAAATTTTGACAGGTTCTTTTTTTCCTTTGACTTGCACCATATCGAGCATTTGTATGACATACTCTTGTGTGAGTTGTTTTTTTGTAAACTCAGAGATGACTAAACGCACCTTGTAGGGTTTACAGAGTCCCTCAAGACGTGAAGCAAGATTGACAGCATCTCCAATGATAGTATAATCAGAACGCCCACTCGATCCAATCTCTCCAACAACAACATTTCCTGTGTTAATACCTATACCATAGTCTATAGTAAAGCCAAATTTTTGAGAGATTGTACGGTTGAGGGTTTCACGTTTTTCAATCTGTTCAAGTGCTGTTTGGACAGCTTTGTCTGCATGATTTTTGATAGGGAGTGGGGCATTCCAGTAGTCCATGATAGCATCGCCTATAAACTTGTCAATTGTTCCTTGGTATTTTTCTATTGAAAGCACCATGGCATTCATAAAAAAATTCAAAAATTCAGTAATCCGCCTTGGTGATTTGAGTGTTTCAGAGATAGTTGTAAAACTACGAATGTCAGAGAAATAAATCGTTGTCTCAAGCTCTTTTGCACTTAAGTCTGTATTTTCAACATGGCTTAAGAGATCGTTCATGACTTGCTTGGAAACTTTTTTGGAGAAGCTTTTTTTGACTAACTCTTTTTGAGAAAATTCATACATAAAATTCACTCCCAGTACACCAATAAGTGAGAGTATCATTGTGGTGAGTGGAAAAAAGATGTTGAGAATAAGATGCTGGGTAAAGAGCAAGTGGTAATTTCCATAGAGCAGAAGAAAAAAAGTACTTAAAAAAGTGAGTGTCAGAAGCACAAGTGAGAGTCTGGAGAGAAAAAAGAAAATAAAGAGCGCGAGAAGTACGATAATACTCAGGTTTGCACTCTCCTCCCATGAGGGTTCTCTGAGTAGGTCTTGATGTAAAAGGTTGTCAATTACATTAGCATGTACTTCAACTCCTGCAATCACACTATCCATAGGGGTAGAACGCAAATCCATTAAGCCATAAGCGGAGGTTCCAATGAGTATGAATTTGCCAGCGACATCTTTGGGGTTTATATGGTTTGTATAAACATCTAGTGCTGAGAGGTACTTGTAACTTTTAAAAGGTCCACGAAAATTGACATGTAAACGCCCAAATCTATCAGAATAAATTTTTTGTTTTGCAAGTTCTATAGACTCTATGCCTGCAGGGCTGTAGTGGAGAGTGACCTTTTGTGCATTTGAAGCAATGCGAAACATTTCAAACGCAAGGGAAGGGTAGATGGCATCTTCGTATTTGATAAGCAGAGGAACACTTCTAATCATCCCTGTTGCGTCTGGGATGTTATTCATGTAGCCACTTGAATATGCAGCATTTTGAATGAGAGGAAGGTTTGCAAGGACCCCTTTGGCTTGTGGTAAAAAGTCTGTTTGTTTTCTATGTTTTTCAATAAATATTGCAGGAATTTGTGGGGCTTCATTGGTATTATGGGCATTAAAATCAAAAACATAGCCAAGAATTGTCGGTGTTTGTGCAATGGTATTGGCTAAAATACGGTCGGTGTCTGGAAGATTGGTCGCTTGAATATTCCACCGTTTGGCAAATTGTTTGGGGGATGTTTTGTCGGCTTCGGAGAAAACAATATCAAGACCAATAATCCCAGCCCCATCACGGCTTAAGTTTTTAAGAATTTGTGCAAATTTATCGCGTTCCCAAGGCCATTGACCAAGTGCTTTAATACTCTTTTCATCAATATCAACGATGACAATATTGTCATCTGTTTTTTGAGGCCCTCGAACATTAAAGTAAAAATCCCGTATTCTATTGTCTAGAGATTGAAACTTTTGGGGAAGGAAGAGGTAAGCAGAAGAGACCAAAGCAGTGGTAAGTAAAAAAAGAAAAAAAAGTGCTTTGGTTTTTGAAGACATATTATTGTTGTGTGACTTGGTATGTTCCAGAACTTTCTATCTTATCTGAGTTAATGGTGTTGATAAATGAATATGTTCCTTTGATTGTTCCTGCTGTAGTCCCATAAAATTTTCCATCGGCAGTACCTGTTATCGTACCTGTTGTAGTTGTTGGGACTCCTCCTGAGAATGTATTTGTATTGACATGTGTAAAATTATATTGTGCAGAATCAGTAGGTGCATATAATGTAAGTTGTGCGGTGTCTTTTCCAAAATCAACTATTAAAGATGCTATACCAGAAACTGTCAATGGACTTTTCTTTCCATTTGTTGTTAGGGTTGACCCTGCATAGTTTCCTTTATAATCTCGTTGCCCTTGTAAATTGGCAATATAACTACTCTCTGTCAATGTTAAAGTGTCTTGTTGTGTCGTATCAGTTACTGTGTCTGAAACATCAGTAATAATGAGTCCACTCTCATCGGTTAGTGTGACATCTATCTGGGCATTGTTTTGTGTTGTTTCTTCTCTTGTAATTGCATTTTTGAGAGGTGTTTTTTGTGTTTTTTGTTCATCTTCTACTGCGAAGTAGTGTGTTTGCGTTTCTTTTAAAATCTTTGCATCAAAAGCTTTGATTGTTATTTTACCTTTGGATGAGATGTGTAAAAAATAGCCTTGTTGCACAAGATGTAATTTTTGAGCAATAGTGACACTAATGGCACCAAAGGTACAAAAAGCCTCTGCAGAACCATCGTCATTGACAAAAACGCTAAAGTTTGTACCACGTATTCCTATTGTAGCTGTTTTTGTAGCTACACTAAATTTCTGAGGGGCTATATC
>JALWON010000164.1 GCA_027083475.1 Sulfurimonas sp. | reverse complement strand
GGATAAAGATATTTGTACCAAAATTGCTTCGGTTATCTCTAATATGGATGTGGATGATGCACCTATAGAAGAGATTATGGATTTGTTGAAACTCGATAATGCCTATATTCGAAATTTGGGGATTTCTGTTTTAAGAAATTTTGGTGATTCTATTAAATACTATATTGTAAAATTTTTGATTGGAGACGATAGAGATTTACGTATTTTTGCTATTAATGTTTTAGGGGATGTGGATTTTTCAGAGTCACGAGATATGCTCATTGAACTTTTAGAAACAGAGCAAGATATTAATGTAGCAATGACGGCGGTAGATTATATGGGTGAGATTGGAGAAGAGGAAGATATTCCACTGCTTGAGTCCTTAAAAGAGCGCTTTTCTGGAGACTTTTATGCTGCATTTGCAGTTGATGGTGCCATTAAAATGATTCAAGGATAAAGAAAATGGCATATCTTTTATCTACAGAAAATTTTGAAAAAATTGGTGAATTTATCTATAGGAAAAGTGGTATTTCACTTGATGTAGAGAAACATTATGAAAAACTTGCAAAGTATATAGATAAACGTGCAGCTGAGTTAGGTTTTGATAATTTTAGAAAATACTTTTTTAAATTGCGTTTTGATGATAAAGATGGCAGTGAATTTCAAGAATTAATGAATGCCATGACCGTCAATGAGACATACTTTTTCAGAGAAAAAGAGCAGTTTGAAGTTTTGGCAAATTCTATTTTACCAGAACTGCATGCTAAAATGCCTGCAAATAAGCCACTGAGAATTCTCTCTTCTCCCTGTTCAACTGGAGAAGAACCATACTCTATGATTTTACATATTTTAGAGGAGGGTAAGGTTGTTGAAGAGAGAGACATTGAAGTTGTTGGGATAGATATTGACTCAACAGTAATTCAAAAAGCAAAAGCTTCAAAATATACAGAACGCTCTGTACATGCTATTCCGAAACCTATTTTAAATCAATGGTTTCAAAAAAAAGGTTTAGGGTATGAGATAAGTGAAGATTTACAAGGGAGTGTTGATTTTCAGGTGTGTAATGTTTTCGACAAAACACAAATGCGAAAACTTGGAAAGTTTGATGTGATTTTCTCAAGAAATATGTTGATTTATTTTGATGATGCATCACGAAAAGAGGTAGCAATGACATTTTATGACATGCTCAATCCTGGTGGGTATGTTCTTTTAGGACATGCTGAGTATATGAGCCGAATTGTTTCGGTCTTTAAAGCAAAAAAAGTTGATACAACTTTAATATATCAAAAATAATTTTAGGAGAGATGATATGCCATTAGTAATATTTGTAGATGATAGTGAGACAGCCTTAGCTTCAACAAGAATGGTGACAAATGCAATGCCAATAGAGGTAAAGCAGTATACAGAAGCAACCGTTGCGTTAGCAGAGATAAAAGCAGGGATGACACCTGATTTAATCATTACAGATTTGAATATGCCTGTAATGAATGGTTTAGAGTTTTTAAAAGAGTTACGAGGTGTTGCCGCTACAAGTCGAACACCCACTCTTATGCTGACAACAGAAACAAAAGCAGAACTCAAACAGCAAGGAAAAGCTCTTGGTTTAACAGGGTGGATTGTCAAGCCATTTAATCCAGCACAATTAAAGCAGGCAATTACTCGAGTGTTAAGACTTCCCGCATAAAGGTTGATGGATGCTTATTTTAAATGCAGTTGATGAATTACTTGAGCATATTCAAGAGGTACAAACGAGTGTAAAATCACTCTCAAGTGACTCTTTGATGAATATGAATAGTTTTATGCAAAAAAATAACTTAGAGATTGATGACGAAATTGCAACTGCATTTCAATATCAAGATATTATTACCCAGCAGTTAGATGCGAGTCTTGAAGCGATTGAAAGTATGCGTAAAAGTATTGCTGTGTTTTCTCATGCTTATAAGAGTGATGAAGCATTAGCAAACGGGAGTTTAGCAAAGTTGCAAGAGAAGCTTCAGAGTACATTAAAAGAAGCAAAAGAGAAAAAAGAGAGATTTTCAGGAAATGCGAGTGGTGACATCTCTGAAAATGATGAGATAGAATTTTTTTAGGAGTATATGGTATGGCAACAGTAATGATAGTAGATGATTCTAAAACCGTGAGGAATTATCATGGTACAATACTTAAATCTATGGGAATAGATATTGTCGAAGCTGAAAATGGAATGGAAGCTTTGGAAAAAAGCTTAGATAACAGTGTTGACTTATATCTTGTTGATGTCAATATGCCTATTATGGATGGTTACTCTTTTATTCAAGACTTACGAAAACAAGCTGCTAATAAATTTGTTCCTGTGATTATGGTGACAACGCAAGCAAAAGATGAAGATAAAATCAATGCCTATAAAGTTGGTGCAAATTTATTTGAGACAAAACCAATAAAACCAGATCAATTACAGACATATATAGATATGTTAGTGATGGCATAAGGAGAAAAAGTATGGATCCGTTATTAGAACAGTTTTTAAGCGAAGCAAGAGAAAACTTAGCATTTATCGATCAAAATATTGGAGAAATAGGTGGTGATGATCCTGAACTTTTAAACTCAGTATTCCGTGCTGCACATACACTCAAAGGTGGAAGTGGTATTGTTGGTTTTGAAGCTGTAAAAAATATTACCCATCATGCGGAAGATTTACTTGATATGTTGCGTGGGGGTAAATTGGAATTTGCAACAAGTATGACTGATGCTTTGTATGATGCTTTTGATGAAGTAATGAACTTAATAGAAGCTGCAGAAGAGAGTGGTGATATTGTGGATGCTGATGAAGCAACCGTAGAAACAATTGTGACAGCTTTACAAAAAGAGATGGGAAAAGAGGCAGAAGAAGAAGTTTCTTGGAGCGTGCCTTATGTTGAAGTGGAAGATAAACAAGGTATTATAAATACACCTCTTACAACATTACGGGGAGTTAATAATTTTAAAATTCCATTTGTAAATGCAGAAGTTAATGCAGAATTTTGTGAAAATGAAAATCTTTATGCTATTGTTTTTGATGTAGATGACTCGTGTATGGTTTATGGGAATGACCCTGTGTATACACTCTCTCTTTTGGGTGATAAGGTCATTGGTGTTTTCTCATGTATGAGTGATGAGAATGCAAAGTCCGTACTGAGTGGTATTGAAGATGAAGATGGACTGCTTTTGAAATCTCGTTTGATTGCTTATGTCTATGCAACTTTTGAAGAGATAGAAGACTCTTTATTTAATTTTATTGATGAAATTCAACTCTTACCATTAGATATTCAAACATTGCTGAGTGTGAGTAACGGTGATGCAGGGCATCAGATAGACTCCCTGAAAGAATTAACAAGTATTGCAGAAGATTTTGACTTGATGACGATAGCAGATGAAGTGAAAAACTCCATGGAACTTGTAGGTACTGAGACAATACAATATGCGCAACTACAAAGATTTTTAAATATTGTTGGATTGATTCAAGAGAGTGATACAACAAAACTCAATAGCTTTTTTGAGAACCTCTATAAAGGTGAAGTCTATGTAGCAAATGCAGTTGAGAGTGAAGAAAATCAAGCTCAAGTCACAACAGAACAACAAGCAGCAACAAAGGGAGAGTCAGTAGCTGAGGAAGTAGCACAAGAAGTGCCTACTCAGGAGAGTGTTCCAGCTGAAAAAGAAGCTCCAAAAGAGCTTACTCCTGCACATCAAGCAACTGCACAGCTTATTTTAGAACAGCAGTATAAAGCACTTCCATATGCACAAACTGAAGATGATATACAAAGAATACGTACAATGCTTACAAAAGTTGCACATTTTATAGATGATGTGCCAAGTGATTTAAGTACAAAAGAGGAGATAAATGCATTTTTAGCATCTTTCCTTGGTAAGGCTTCAGAAGCGCCGCAAGAGAGTACGACACCTGTGGTTGCAAAAGCACAAGATACAAAAGTAGAAACACCAGAAGTTACAACACCACAAGCTGAGACTCCAAAAGTTGAAACAGCTCCAGTAGAAGAGAAAAAAGCACCTATTCCTAAAGTGGCAAAAAAACCTGTTGCAAAAAAAGAGGAGTCCAAAAAGACAGTTGTTGGAAAAACTGTCAAAATAGATCAAGAGTCTATAGACTCTTTAATGAATGTCGTTGGAGAACTCTTAGTCGCAAAGAACTCTTTACCATATTTGGCTGATAATGTTGTGACAATGACACATGATGTCATTAAACGTGAGATAATGGAAAAGTATATTTTTATTAATCGTCTCTCTGAACAACTCCAAGATCTAATCATGGGAATGCGTATGCTTCCTATCTCTTATGTGTTTGATAGATACCCTAAACTTGTACGTGATATTGCAAAAAAACTTGGGAAAAAAGTAACACTCAATATGTCAGGGGGTGATACAAAACTCGATAAAAATATGATTGAGATGTTGGCTGATCCTATGATCCATATTATGCGAAATTCACTTGATCATGGGATTGAAACTCCTGAAGTGCGTGAGCAAAAAGGAAAAAGTGCGAATGGAACTGTAACGCTAAAGGCATATGGACAATCAGATAGAATCATCATAGAAATTATAGATGATGGTGCAGGGATTAATACAGACCGTGTTGCCAATAAGGTGCTTGAAAAAGGTTTGATGACTCCAGAACAGATAGATGCCTTAAGTGAAAATGAAAAAGCAGAACTTGTGCTTCTTCCTGGACTCTCTACAGCAGAAGAGATTACAGAGTTTAGTGGTCGCGGTGTTGGGATGGATGTTGTTAAAAAATCTATTGAGAGTTTTGGTGGTTCTATTGGTATTACCACAGAAGCCAATAAGGGAACGGTAATCACACTTGCTATTCCAATGTCTTTAGCTGTAACCTCCCTTCTGCATATTCAAATGAATGATATTCATTATGGTATTCCAATGGATAGTGTCTCTGAAACTGTGAAACTTGAGCGTTCAGAAATAGAGTATCTTCATAATGAACCATTTGTTTATATTCGTGGAGAAGTTATTCCACTGCTGTTTATTAAGTCTATGTACAATGATACGATGAATGCAGATGAACCACTCTCTATAGTAGTCTTAAATATCAAAGATAATCTCTTAGCGGTGGCTGTCAATGATTTTATGGGACAACTTGATGTTGTGCAAAAACCACTTGTTGGAATTATGGAAGGACATCCTCTTTTTAGTGGGACAGCACTACTTGGAAACGGGCAGATAATTATGGCGATGGACCCACTTGGACTCCTCAGTATTTCACAAAAATTAAAAGAAGATGTAATTGTTGCGTAAAGCACAAAAAAAGGAGAAATAGAAGATGATTGATTTAATTGTTTTTAGAATTGGGACCAATAAATATGCTATTAATATAGAAAATATTCAAAGAATTATTCAAGCCGTTTCTTTGACAAGTATTCCTAATGCCAATAGTTTTATTGATGGGATGATGAGTCATGAAGATAAAGTGATTAAAGTCCTGAGTTTTCGTAGACTGATAGGGATGCCAAGTTATAATGAAGAACTCTCTGTGTTGTTTACAAAACTCAAGGGGGCTCATGGTGCTTGGGTTGAAGCATTGCAAACAGCGGTTAATACAAAAAGTGAATTTACCAAAACAACCAATCCACATATGTGTGAACTTGGAAAATGGATAGACTCTTTTACCTCCTATGATGACAGTATTGCAGCTATTTTTAATAATTTGGTGGAAAATCACAAGCAACTGCATCATAAAGGACAAGATATTCTTGATATGAATAAAACAGATGAAAAAACTGCTAAGACGATGCTTGATGTAGACATTAATAACATTTATGTAAAAACGATGGGAGCACTTGATACTTTTGTTGCAGAGATTGAAACAGTTGCAAACTCTTTACAAAAACTCATTATTTATGAAAAAGGTGAAAAAGTTTTTGCGATTAAAG
>JALWON010000163.1 GCA_027083475.1 Sulfurimonas sp. | reverse complement strand
AGGACTGAGTCTTAGATAATCAAGTGTTACAGGTTTTTGCAAAAAGGAGTTATCTACTGCGATTTGTTTAAAATCTCTGCCATCACTAAATTTCAAATGATAAACTGTTGAGTTTGAACCATTTAACAAGCGAAGTCGAATCTCTTTTTCTTCCACATCGATATATGGGCTGATTGCACCATTTGCGACAAGGGTATCGCTGATATATCCACTCATAGCTTGCATCATACTTGGTGAATAATAAATCTGTCCATCTCTGTCAAAAAATCTATCTTGCAAAACCAATGGAATATCATCTACACCATAATTTTTTGGGATATCAAGATTTTGACTCTCATCATCTTCGATAATCATAAGTCCTGCCAAGCCTTTATATACATGCTCCGCAGTTTTACCCTCAGGGTGAGGATGGTACCAGTTTGTACAAGCTCTCTGTTTAACCGTATATTGTGCTGACCAAGTATCGTTTGGATAAATCAATTGATGAGGACTTCCGTCCATGCTAGCTGGCAGATGCATACCGTGCCCATGCATGGTGGTGCTCTCTTTGAGTCTATTTGTATAGTTTATAGAGACTTTTTTACCATTTTTTAGTTTTAAGGTAGGACCTAGATATGTACCGTTTATCGCATAAGTATCTGTTTGCACATCCTTAAAGAAGCTGTGTTTTGCTTCTAAAATATTTAAATTGTAATTAACTACTCCATCTATTTCAACTCCATCAAAAAGTGGAGGGATAGGTAATTTGGATGTAAAATCAGAAGCATTGATACGGTTGCTCGGTATGAAGCTTTGTCCTATCAGGATTGTAGCCGCTGCTACCGCACTTAAACTTAAAAATGTTCTTCTTTCCATGATGCTTTCCTATGTTTTGATATGAAATCATAACACAGGAGCATTACTTGAACATTACTTTACGATGCTTTTTAATCCTAATATAAAAACTGTACCTATGTTTATAGTGCTTTTTACTTTTATGGGGATATGTAAATCACGGCAAAGTTTTTGGACGATATGAAGTCCAATGCCAGTGCCCTCTCTTCCCTCTTTGTAGCCTCTTTCAAAAACTCTTTTCGAGTTATTTATGCCGATACCACTATCTTCTATGTATAGCGAGTTTTTGATAAATGAAATTTGAATGTTACCATTTTGCTTATTGTATTTACAGGCATTACCGATGATATTGTCAATTATTCTTATAAATACTATTTTATTTGTGTAGATGTTTATATTTTTTACACTATTATTAAGTTTAATGGTGGGATAAATTGAGTGAAAGTACTCCAGCCTCTCGTCTAAAAGGAGCTTTAAATTTACTATTTCATTTTGTGCTTGGTGCTTATCTAAAAAATATCGCAAGTTATCTTGAAGAGATAGTATGCTTTTTATGGCCTCATCACCTCTAG
>JALWON010000162.1 GCA_027083475.1 Sulfurimonas sp. | reverse complement strand
TAAAACAGAACGATTTAAAAGCTCTCTTACACACAGCAAAAGAGGAACTCTCAAAACTAGAACAACCAAGAACACAACTCATCCAACACATAGATAAACTTGCCCTACAGATTGACCATGCACAGCTTCTCTCACATCTCTCCAATGCAAATGCACTCTATCTTCCCTTTCATTGGGATGCGATGAAAGAGGGACACATCACTATTCAAAAAGAGACTCCACAAAAATTTAATGTAGATATAGATCTCACACTCAAAGAGTATGGTTCCCTGCATCTTAAACTTGCCATATACGATAAAAATCAACTCAATATTCATATTTACACCCAAAATAAAGCATTACAAACACTGATAAAAGCCAATCTTCAAGAGTTGCGTTCCAATCTCATTGCACAACACATTACACCAAGGGAGATACGACTCTTTAACAAAATGCAAACGCAAGCTACGACACCGTATGAGACAAATACACAAGATATTTATATGGGTTTTGAGGTGAAAGCATGAAAAAAAAAGCAGCAGCCCTCAGATACGATACAAATAAAGAGCATGCACCAAGAGTCTTAGCAAAAGGGGAAGGAGAAGTTGCCAATAATATTATTAAAATTGCTGAGTTGCATAATCTGCCTGTAAAAAAAGATGAAGACCTCGTAGAACTCCTCTCAAAAATAGAAATTGACAAAGAAATCCCCGAAGCACTCTACAAAGCAGTAGCAGAAGTTTTTAGCTTTATTTACAAGAGTACAAAAAAAGAGTAAAATGTCATACTTCATTTAAAGGGTATCAATGGATTTTCTGTTTAATACAAATGTACAATTTTTTATCATCGCCTATCTTGTGGGGAGTATTCCTTTTGGTCTCTTACTTGCAAAACAGTTTGCTGGTGTTGATGTCAAAAAAAGTGGTTCGCAAAGTATCGGTGCCACCAATGTTTTACGAGTAGTCAAAGAGACAAACCCTGCCCTTGCAAAAAAACTTGGTGCGGCAACACTTGCCCTTGATGCACTCAAGGGGATGCTTGTTTTAAGTGTTGCTTATTTTTTCGGACTCAGTGAAGCAACACTCTGGGGGATTGGTGTTTTGGCTGTCATTGGGCACTGTTTTTCACTCTATCTCAATTTTGAGGGGGGCAAAGGCATTGCTACAGGACTCGGTGTTATGATGTTTATGATTCCCCAAGAGACACTCATTGCTTTAGTGGTTTGGGGTGTTTTAGCAAAAACCCTGAAAATATCTTCTGTCTCTTCACTCACAGGTGTCCTTGCACTCGCAATTTCAAGCTTTTTTATCCACCCGCAGATGGCACATGCTCCTGTTGTTTTAATTGTCGCTATTCTCTTTTACAAACACATTCCAAATATCATTCGCCTCCTCAAAGGTGAAGAGAAACGTGTCGTGTAATGACTATTTATAT
>JALWON010000161.1 GCA_027083475.1 Sulfurimonas sp. | reverse complement strand
GGCTGTCTTAGGCTCTTTTTTACAAGATGAAAAAGATGTCGCAGAAGAATTTTATATTAGTGAAGAAGAGTTGAAAAAATGGCAGTATCATAAAGGCTCTAAATCTATTGAACGTGTCAATAAAACAACAGGGCATAAATATACTTATAGTGAAGGAAAAATGGGTTTTCCTGACTGTCTCAATAAGCCATCACGAACTATTATTACAGGAGAAGGGGGAAAAGCGGTTTCAAGATTTAAACATGTTGTTTGTGTCAATAACAAATATAGACGCCTTACACCCATTGAGCTTGAAAGACTCAATATGTTTCCAGATAATCACACTGTCGGTGTATCGGACACAAAAAGAGCATTCTTGATGGGGAATGCTTTAGTTGTAGGCATTGTTGAAAAACTTGCCAAAGAGTTACTCAAAGCATTATGAATCTAAAATATGATAAATTTTCTAAAAGTTCCATCCTTGGATTTGCTAAAAAACTAGAGGGAAACTCACTAGTAGAGGTATGTGATAAGAAAATTTTAGAGCATAACTACTCAGGAAAGGGAAATTTTGGTCAGGTTTTAGAAAAGTTCTATTTTCTTTATGAACCAAATTCAGATGCAAAAGCAGATTTTGCAGAAGTAGGATTGGAGTTAAAATCTTCACCTATTAAAAGATTGAAAAACAATCATTATCGTGCCAAAGAGCGTTTAGTCCTCAACATTATCAATTATGAAGAAGTCGTGCATCAGAACTTTGAAACAAGTGCATTTTGGAAAAAAAATGCACACCTTCTTTTGGTTTTTTATTTGCATGACAAAGAGAAAAATATCTTAGAGTATCTTATAAAATTTGTGGATGAATGGAGTTTTCCAGCACTTGATTTAGAAATCATTAAACAAGATTGGCAAATTATACAAAATAAGATTTTGCAAGGGAAGGCACATGAACTCTCAGAGGGTGATACATTTTATCTTGGAGCCGTTACAAAAGGCTCTCAAGGGGGTAATCCAAGAAAACAGCCCTACAGTAAAGAACCTGCAAAACAAAGAGCCTACTCGTTAAAACAAGGGTATGTGAACCATATTATTGCCTCAATTTCAGGTGAACCCTCCCTTTATGGTAAATTAATTCCTAGTTTAGAGGGTGTGAAAAAACTGAGTATTGAGGAGCTTGTTATCTCTAAATTTACACATTTTTACGGAAAAAAAGTCACAGAAATTATAGACGAATTATCTTTGCAAATAAATCAAAAATCAAAAAATTTTTATGCGAATCTCACAAAAGCAATTTTAGGCATAGCCCTTGATAAAAAGATAGAAGAGTTTGAAAAAGCGAATATTGTTGTGAAAACAGTCCGTTTGAAAGAAAACAACTTACCAAAAGAAGACATCTCTTTTCCTGTGTTTCGCTATGAAAAAATCGTAGGTGAAAATTGGGAAGAGTCTCAAATTAAAGAGATAATGGAGCAGAAGTTTCTTTTTGTATTTTTTCAATTTTTAGGGAAAGAATTGATTTTAAAAAAAGTGAAGTTTTGGAATATGCCCTATCGTGATATGCTAGAAGTGCAAAAAGTTTGGAAGCAAACGCAGTTCCTTGTCAAAAATGGCAATATTGTCAAAGTGATACAAAAAGATCAGCAAGGAAAAGAGAGAAGATATACGAATTTTCCAAATAAAAAATTTAATCATGTAGCTCATGTCCGCCCCCATGCTCGTAATGCGCAAGATACTCTCTCTTTACCTGTGCAAGATAGAGTAACACAAGCCAGAAAGTACACAAAACACTGTTTTTGGCTCAATAACACCTATATACAAGAGCATATCTATGAGGATGAACAGAGATGAAAAGAGAAACACTCATAGGACAAATAGATCGCATACTTTTTGAAGGAGAAGAGGGATTTTTCATTGCTGTGCTCAAGACAGGGGAAAAGATCAGCGGGACTTACTATGAGAGTGATATTGCTACGATTAAAGATTCGGCTATTACACTTACTGGTTACTTTGAAGAGCATAAAAAGTATGGAAAAACTTTTAAGTTTGAACACCTCAAAGTCAATCAAAATGAACTTTTTTTCTTTTTAAACAAAATCATAAAAGGTTTTACCAAAAAACTCTCAGCCGAACTTATAGAGCATTTTAGTGCAGAGGGTCTCATAGAGATATTAGATAATGACATAGAGAAACTTTTAGAATTTAAAGGCATAAAAGAGAAGCGTCTCAAAAAAATCCAAGCCTCTTGGAAACAGTTTCGCTCTATGCGAAGACTCGGGGAGTTTTTAAGCCCTTTTGATGTCTCTGCTACACTCCTTACTACCATTGCAACAGCGATGAAAAATGTAGATGAACCCTGCACAAAAATAAAAGAAAACCCTTACATTTTAACAAACATCAACTCCATTGGTTTTAAACGTGCAGATGAGTTAGCCCTCAAGATGGGACTCAGTAAAGAGGATGAGGGGCGTATTAGCTCGGCAATGGATTATGTACTTTTAAATTACTGCGAATCACAAGGCAATAGCTGTATTGCAAAGAGTGTTTTGTTTGGTGGTTTGGATGAACTTTTGATGTTTGAACATAAACAAAACCTTTATGAAGCTGCCTTAGTTGAGCGTGTGAGTGAGGGAAGCATTGTCATCATGAAAAATGAACGCGTTTCTCCTGCACGATTGTATGATGCAGAGAAATTTTTGTATGATGATTTTACAGCCAGAGCCAAACAAGATAATGGTGGTTTTATAAAAGATTTGGAAAGTTTTTTACAAGAGTCTGATTTGGCATTAGGAGCACAGCAAAGAGAGGCTGTGGAGATGATAAACAGCGGCAAAAGTATTCTCTTTTTAGTAGGGTATGCAGGAACTGGAAAAAGTACAACCTCTCGAACATTACTCGAGGTACTCAACACACGTTATGATAAAAAAGAGATTATGACCTGTGCTTTAAGTGGTATCGCTTCACAGCGTATTAGTGATACGACAGGCTTTGAGAGTGCAACCATTCAATCGCTGCTTATCAAATATGAAGAGCAAGATACTTTTCCATACTCTGTTGTTTTAATCGATGAAGCTTCAATGATTAACTCCTCACTTTTTGCAAGGCTTATGCGAAAAATCTCAAAAAAAGCGGTAGTCATTATAGTTGGAGATGATGCCCAACTTCCACCCATAGGGGCTGGAAATGTTCTCAGTGACACCTTAACACTCAAACTCGCGCCCATTGTGAAGTTAACGAAGATTTATAGACAAAGTGAAGAGCAAGCCATTACACTCATTGCCAATGATATTCGTAAAGGGGAAGTCCCTCACTATAGAGAATCGTACGAAGATTTTGAGTTTGTTGATGTCAATATTGCTAATTATTATGCCCTGAAACAACAACTCTCAGCAGAGGCATTAAAAGATATTCGAGAAGAAAATTCGCAACAAATCATTACTGAAATTGTGCATCGAGTTGTGGAGTCTATAGAAAAAGCACGCTACCGTTTGAAAAATAAACAGATAAAAGAGTACCTGAACTATTTTCAAGTCATTACACCGATGAAAGGGGGAACATTGGGGGCAACAAACCTCAATAAGGTTCTCCAAGAGTACTTCAATCCCAATCCAAAAGTGTGTGTCAAACGCAGTGGTTTGGAGTTTCGTTTGATGGATAAAGTGGTGCATACAAAAAATGAGAATATGACTTCATGGAGTGCGGAAGGCTTTAAAATGGGAGAAGATGCCAACCAAAGGCGTATTTTCAACGGGATGAGTGGTCTGCTTTTTAAAATAGAAGAGGAGGAAGAACAGGTTTTTGTTTTTTACCCCAATGAGGATGTGGTTGTGGTGTATGAGTATGAAGAGTTAAAATCACATTTGATGCTCTCTTATGCACTTACCATCCACAAAGTACAGGGAATGGAGTATGACATCGTGGTGATTCCTATGAGTTTTACACACTTTATTATGCACAATACAAAACTTATTTATACTGCTATTACACGAGCAAAACACCGTTGTATAGTTGTAGGAGAGAGCGGTGCATTTGAGAGTGCTTGTAGACGTCAAGAGGTCACAAAACGCGACACTGTTTTGTTGGAGTTATAGATGCACTACTATGAACTTGTAATTATTAGCTCACCTTTAGAGGCTTTTACATACCACTCTGAAGCAATTATTGAGATTGGCAGGCTTGTACTTGTAGATTTTCATCATAGAGAGAAAAAAGCTGTTGTCATTGCAAGCTGTGAAAAACCTACATTTGAGACAAATGGCATCTTAGAAATTTATGCAGAAACATTTTCTCAAAAACAACGCCAATTGGCACAGTTTATTGCTTCGTATTATGTCTGTTCGCTTGGAGATGCTTTGGGATTGATGATGCCATTTTCTCTCAGTCATGAGCAAGGTGAAGCACTCCAGCATAAAGAGATAAACATACAACTCTCACCCAAGCAAACAGAGGCACTTGCATTTATAAAAAAGTATCAAACAGCTCTTCTTTTTGGCGATACGGGAAGTGGTAAAACAGAGATATATATGCAGTACTTTCAAGAGATGCTAGCTGAGGGAAAACGGAGTATCTTTTTAATGCCAGAAATATCACTCACCCCACAAATGGGTCTGCGTTTACAAGAACATTTTGGCGATTTAGTCGTGATGTGGCACTCAAAACTCACACCAAAACAGAAAAAAATTGCCAAGCAAAAGATTCATGATGGGAGTGCAAAAATCATAGCAGGACCACGCTCAGCACTCTTTTTACCCCTAGATGATTTAGGATTGATAGTGGTTGATGAAGAGCATGATGAAAGTTATAAATCCTCCTCCCGACCACGTTATAATGCCCGTGATATAGCCATTTATATGGGGAAATTGTATAAAATTCCCGTGCTTTTAGGAAGTGCAACTCCCTCTTTAGGCTCCTACGAGAAGTTTCCTCATGTGAGACTCAAAGGGGGGCATTTTTTATCGCAAAAAGAATTTGTATATGAAAAAAGTCCTGAAGCCTTAAGTCCGCTCATCATCCATAGTTTAGAAAAAACAGTGCAAGCCAAAGAGCAAGCTATTGTTTTTTTACCTACACGAGCCAATTTTAAGTATCTCATCTGTGGAGATTGCGGGCATACTTATGAGTGTAGCTTTTGTAGTGTTGGTATGAGTGTGCATGCAAAGAGTCATGCTCTTAAATGTCACTACTGTAACTTCACACAAGCCTTGCCACAAGTCTGTAGTGAGTGTCAAAGTAGGAATCTTACAAGCTCGCGTTTAGGAACAGCACAAGCACTCAAAGATATAGAAGAAAAACTCCCAAACGCAAGAGTAGAACAGTTTGATAGAGATAGCATTACTAGCGCAACAAAACTCAAAAAAGCACTCCAGCGTTTTAATGACAAAGAGACAGATATTTTAGTCGGTACACAGATGTTAAGTAAGGGGCATGATTATCATGGGGTTACTTTGGCGGTTGTTTTAGGGATGGATAATCTCTTAAATGCAGGGGATTATCGTGCTCGTGAAAAAGCACTCGCTGCACTTATTCAAGTCTCAGGAAGAAGCGGACGCCTGTGTGATGCGACAGTAATCGTACAAACTTTTAATGAAGCATTTTTTCAAAAATACTTAGGTGCTTATGAAGCATTTTTAGAAGATGAAAAGAGCCTGCGAGTTGGACTCTACCCACCCTATAAAAAACTATGCCGTATTTTATTTGCAGATAAAAATGGTGCCAAAGCAAGAACAGCAATGGAACAGATGCAAACAAAGCTTTTAGAAATAACAAATATTGAGATAGTAGGTTATGGCAAATGCAGCATAGAAAAAGTGGCAAACAAGTGGCGTTTTGAGATTCTCTTGCGAGCAGATAAAAGCACCGATCTCATAAAAGCGGTTATGATGTCCAAAGTACCGCTTGCTGAGATAGATATGGATCCTATTGAGTTTGGGTAGTGATAGAGTGTAAAATAATACAAAATATAATCAAATTTCTAGTAAGACATGAATAAAAGTGTTCACTTGTTATTTTATAAT
>JALWON010000160.1 GCA_027083475.1 Sulfurimonas sp. | reverse complement strand
GGACTCAGTATCGGTTTTTCATGGCAAATAGTTTTAGGAACATTGGTAGCATTTATTATCATGCAAATTTAACTATTTTGCCACGATGTTAAATTTGATATGCTCTACATCCTCTTCAAACTCTTCGCCATACTCTTCCATCGCTTCATCATCTTCGTCGTGAATCCAATTGACAGTTATTTTTTCATTTTTCGTTTCATCTAACATATCAAAGATGTCAAGTAAAATTTTTGAACTACTACTATTGAAGTAAATAAGCTCTATATTAAAAACTATTTCTCCTTCATAACCCTCTGCCAAATAGGAATTGATCCAATCTAAAACAGGATCATAAAACTGTGTTGTATTTTCCGGGTAGGACTCCCCTTTGATAGAGTGAATATGTGTCTCTGGGTTAAAATCTATTTCTGGTGAACTTTTTGTTTTTTCTATCTGTAATCTCGTCATCTGTATCTTTCCTTCACAATTATTATATATCTGCTTCAATGGAGAAGAATGCATATTCATCATCAATCTTCTCAAAACTAAATTCTAAAGGTTTAGAAGCTTTACGAGCCATCTCAATAAAGCCTATTCCTGCCCCTTTAGAATCTTCACTTGTATTTAATTTTCTCTTCTTTTTATAAAAAGCTTTCAGTTCCTCTTTGTTCATCGCGACAAGTTCTGTGAGGTTCTCTTTCAGAACAGGAACCTTGGAGGCCTTAATTTTATTACCGCCTATAATAAAATGGCTTCCCTTACTCTCTCCAATCACAATAATCCCCATTCCCATATCGCTATCAAAATCATTGCGTTCTTGAGAATAGTTAATCACATTTTGTACCTGTTCAATAAATACTGCAAAAACTTTCATTGCAGTTGTTTGCTTGACTTCACTCTCTGCTAATTGACTCTTAAGTGTCACCCCCACTCCCTCAACAATATCATGGGAGATTGGCCCGCAAAAAGTAAAAATAACACCATCTCTATCAAGAGAACTTTTGTAACTATACAGACTTTGACTTAACATGTGCTTTCTCCTCCTCACCTTCATCCTGCAATTCATCTCTTACCGCTAAAATTTCATCAAGATTATCAAAAAAGACATTTATCAAGATGGGATCAAACTGCTTGCCACTCTGCTCTTTTAAAAATGCAAATATTTTTGCATCGCTCCAACCACTCTTATAGACTCTTTTACTCCCTAAGGCATCAAAAACATCTGCAAGTGCGGTAATACGGCCATAAATATGAATCTCCTGCTCTTTTAAACCTCTTGGGTAGCCTGTACCATCCCACTTCTCATGATGTTCATGTGCAACAATGGCAGCGGCTATGAGCAATGGTCTATCAGAATCATTAATCATCTCATACCCTAATTGAGCATGATTTTTCATGATTTCAAACTCATCGGTGGTGAGCTTCCCTGGTTTATTTAAAATGGCATCAGGAATAGCAATTTTGCCTATGTCATGCATTGGAGCGGCATGAAACAACAGGTCGGTTTCCGTAGGCCCTAAGCCGTAGTACTTTGCAAGAATTTTAGAGTAAAGTGCCACACGGCGAACATGCAAGCCTGTTTCATGGCTGCGAAATTCTCCCATGGTTCCCATAGTAAAAACAACCTCTTTTTGTGTATTTTCTATCTCTTGGTTTAACTCCTCTATTTCATCATACTTTACTCTGAGTTCCATGTAATCTTTTCGCTGTATTTTGTCACCAATTTTTAAAATCTTATAGAGTTGTTTATTTGTCTTTTTAAACTCTCTAAGTAACTCTTTCACATCCTCTTTACGGGTATTTAAATCTACATCACTGTTAAAAATATGTTCCATTCTATTGATAATTATATCACTACTGCTTGTCATTGCACTTCTCCTTTTGCAGGATGCAGCTTAAAGGCTATCAAAGTTCTATCATCTTTGACTTCATTTTGCCCTCTGTAGGCATCAAAACTATTTTCAAATATCTTCTTTTGCTCAAAACACTCTTTTGCATGGGCATAATGTATCAGTTTTGAAAATCGTTTTTTTCCAAATAAAAAGCCTTTCTCTCCTCCTGTCTGGTCTAAATAACCATCTGTCGTTATATATATTTTTGTCTCTTGTGTCACATTAATCTCATGCAAAGTAAAAATATAATCCGGATTTGATTTTTTATACCCAATGGACTCTTTATCGCTTTTTATCACATTGAGTGTTTCTCCCTGCACGACAAAAAGTGGCGTATTGGACCCTGCATAGCGTATAATATTTTCTTTTTTATTCACATACATAATGCCTCCATCAAACCCTGCGTTTGCAAAACTCTCTTTTTCATCTTGACGCAGGAGTATGCGCATATGTTTGTTAAAGTACTGCATAATAATGGCAGGATTAATGTCAAAATCACTTTTTATCAGTTTTGCGACTATCTCTTTGGCAATTGCTTTGACAATCATTGTCACAAAAGCACCTGGTACACCATGCCCAGTACAATCAATCACCATTAAGAGCGCTTCATCTTTATGTCGCAAGGTCTCAAAGAGGTAAATATCCCCGCCAACGGTATCTTTTGGTTGCCAAATGGTAAAACTATCATCAAAAAAGTCATCCATGGCATGTGCTTTTGGTAAAAGTGCCTTTTGAATGTTTGCCGAATACTCTATGGAATCTCGTGTCTGTTTATGAATAAGTTCTATTTTTTGATTTTGGGTGTTGATTGTAGAGAGCATATAGGCAAATCCCGCATAGAGTTCTTTAAACTCATCACCACTATCAATATCTATAGTGACATCATACTTGTTATGTAGAGATACATCATCCATAATTGCAAGAAGTTTATAAATAGGTGTTGTAAATATCTGATGCAATTTAAAAGAGATAAGGATAATAATGAGAATAATGGCAACACCTGAGAGTAAAAGTCGTATAAGCTGGCTTATAATGGCTTCTTCTATCTCTTTGGTATCAGAGTCAATTTTCAGGTAGCCTATAATTTCTTCATTGACCTTTACAGGAACAACAACACATATCTGATTCCAATCAACACTTGTATGGAGCTCTGTATAAAGCTTTTTTAAAGGGGTTTTTAAAAGTTTCTCTTTTTGATGTAAGCTTATGTTTTCGTTAAAATAGGATGCAAATATTTTATTATCTGCCGTATAGAGTATGCTCTCTTCTATACTAGGGTTAATACGCAAAGGTGCTAAAATCTTTGCAGCACTCTCCTCATCCTCAAACATAAGCGATGCTTGCACATTTTCCCCTGTCACCTGTGCCATCTGTGTGAGATTATGCAAAGATTGCTCACGCTGATTGTTTACAATGTAATATGCTGAAGTAAAAGAGAGCACTGTCAGTGCAATAATAGCACTTAAACTCAGCATTAAAATAAGTTTGGTACGAATCGTTAGGTTTTTAAAATTCATAAACAGCCCTTAGGTAGTAATAGGCTCCGCTATAACCTAGTGGAGAGTATTGTGAATAAGGCACAATGGATGCGGTAGTACCATACCCTACATTTGGCCATTGACTTGGATACGAGTTCAAGATATTGGTACCCCCAATCGCACATGTGAGCTTTTTACTTACAGCATAGCTAATATCTAGATCGGTACTCCATTGAGCTTTAAAGTCATAAACAAACTCGTTTTGATTGCTATCAGTATAAACATCCTTAAAGGCACCATATCTATTGACATTTAATGCTACATTTATCGGTTGCAAATCATAGTTAAAGAGTAATTTTAAATTATCTTTTGGCTGTGCATTTTCTATACGATTTTTTTCTGCTACAGTTGCAGTTCCATTAAAACTCAACACTTCTGTTTTTGCATAAGAAAAAGCACCATTAAAACTCAAATTCGCCCCATTTTCTAAGGCATAAACATAGTCCACTCTTACATCGACTCCTTGTGTTTTTGTATTAACTGCATTTGTAAGGTATCTATAAATCTTATTATTTTGCAAAATATCTGATGAAAGCATAATTCTATCTTTAATTTTTGTATAAAAATAGTCACTGCTCAAAGATAAATTCTCTGTTGGCTTATAGACAAGCCCTGTTGTAAAATGGTCTGAGAGCTCCGGTTTTAAAGACTTTGCTCCTAGAGAAATGGCTAAAGGACTAGAAGGAGATAAGGTATTTGTCAACTTCAAAACTCCTGCTCGTACTGTTGTTCCGGTTGCTGTAAAATGTGACTGAGAAAGGGTCGGTGCTTTAAAACCTGTACTCCCCGAAGCTCGTAGCATCAATGCTGGCTGGAGTTGGTAAGAGAGGGCAAGTTTATAGTTCGTAGTAGAACCAAAGTCAGAGTAATCCTCAAAACGCACCGCCCCATCAAAAAGAAGTTTTTCTGTAAAGTTATAATTCAAGTCCAGATATACTGAGTAGTTATTTCTCGAAGCATCTACTTCATTTTCAGAACCAAATCCGGGAAAACCTTGTGAACCAGTATTGTTTGTATCTACAACATTAGAAGCTACATCGCCTGCCACTATTTTATAATTTTCATATTTATACTCTAAACCAAATGCAACTTTTAGAGCATCTATCTGCGTTTTATAATCCAAATTAGTCACAGACTGTAGGTTACTTAAACTCCCTGCATCAAAAGAGGTTGGCGAAGTAACCCCCATCGAGTAGTTCATAGAGTTGTTTACATAGTAGTGAAAATCATTACTCCCCACTGTTTGACTCAAATCCCACGAACTTCCATCGTTGAGTGTTTGTGTGATGCCCCCTGTGAGTGAATAATCTAACATTTTTGTCTGAATGATTGGTAAAAATCCATCTGGGTACAAAGTAGTATTGGCATCTTTTGGGGTTCTAAAATAGGCATTATTTTTACTATCTTGGTAGTTCGTCAAAGCGGTTGTATAAAAGGTAATGTCATTCTCATAATAAGCTTGAGAATTTGCAATGAAAAGGTAGTTTGTCGCTTCAGGTTGCCCCAGTGGTGTTGTTTTTGTTGTGCCTGCCACCCCTGCTGTATACTGATCGCGTGTGTCTATGCCTGCTCTATCTGTTTTATTTTGCGTTTGCACATCTGCTGTAATATTAATATAGCCATCATACTCTAAAGGAATAGTGACAAAAAGGTCGGCTTGAGCACTCTCACCGCCTCCATCCAAGTTTGCACCTACCTTAGATGAAACAGCATTCGCATAATTGCCATTTTTTAAAATGATGTTAATCACTCCAGCAATAGCATCGGAGCCATACTGTGCAGCCGCTCCATCACGAAGTATCTCAATATGATCTATGGAAGCAACAGCAATTGTGTTGAGATTGACTCCGCTTGTTCCCCGTCCAATGGTGTCATTGACATGAAGCAGGGCACTGCTGTGGAGCCGTTTTCCATTAATAAGCACTAAGACTTGGTCAGGATTTAAGCCTCGAAGTGTCGATGCAGGCACATGGTCTGAGCCATCTTTTATCGCAGGAGTTGGGGAATTAAACCCTGGAATATAATAGGACAAAATTTGTGTCAGCTTTTTTTGTCCACTCTTTTGAATCTGTGCCTGTGTAATGACATCTATAGGTACAATAGAGTTTAAAAAGTCTCTTGAGCCACTTCGTGAGCCTACCTCCGCTTTTGCTTCACTCTCCATACCCATCAAATCTTCCAAACTACTTTGCGATAAATCCTCGGCATGGAGTGAAGAACATAGAAGTGAAATTGTCATAAGACTTAAAGCGATATGTTTCATTGTTGTTTCCCTTTAACAAGTGTAGCAATAGAGAGCAAAGAAGCACTCATCTTCAGATTTGATTTTTTAACTGCTTGGAGATTAATTTTAAAACGAATTTTTTGTGAGAGAAAATAGAGTTGCATTACCCCGCCTCTTTGTGCAAATCCACTCTGAGAACTCACAGAAAAAAGGGAGTGTTGTGTAGCATATGCTATGAGTTCTTGCTGTTCTTCTTGGGAAATTTTTCCCACATAGAGCAGATTTGGTCTTTGTATCTCTTCAATACTAGTGACAAATTTTACAAAGACATTTTTATGATTAATTTGTTTGTTGGCATATTT